>DAINRD010000009.1:0-16683 GCA_036742095.1 Archaeoglobus sp.
CGGAGTGAAGAGAGTAAATCATGACAGCCATATCGAAGCTCTCATCCCTGAAGGGCAACTGCTTTGCATCGCCGACAATGCTTCTCGACAACCTGCACATTTCGGGATTTATGTCGATGCCAATAACCTCAGCTTCAGGGTCCACTTTCCTCATTTCCCTCTCAAAAATTCCCGGCCCACAACCAACATCGAGGATTCTTCTCGCTCCGTAAATTCTGAGATTAATTGAAAGGGAGAGATACAGGATGCTGAACCTTTCCGCCCAGCGGGCGTATTTGTGGGCATCCATAATCCTTATATGGCTTGAAACAAAATAAACATTATGATGGAGGAACTTTTCAAGACTGGTAGAACCTTTCAGGAGCTTTACCTGAAACTTCTCGACCCGAAAACCTATCTCGGAGAGCTAACTCAGGATGAGATAAATGAATCACTGTCAAAATTCACCGAAGGCTTTTTCAGAATTTTTCAGCTGAACTTCGAGTACTGGATGAAGGCAATGGAGAAAATAATGGCTGGAGATGCCGACGGAGCACTCGAAGTTTACCTCCAGTACATCTCGGCTTTGGAAGACACTGCTGCTGAAATGGCCGACAGCCCGCTCTACTCTGCCTTCATCAATGCCTTCAACACCTCCTACCTCCGCTCCCTCATATCGCTCCAGAACCTCAACAGCGCCTTTCTCCACAACCTCGGATTGGTGTCGAGGAGGGATGTCATCGCCCTCGCTGAAGCCTACGTGGATTTGAAGGGGGACATAAAGAGGGAGACCAGAATGATAAGGAGGGAGATCGAGGAGCTGAAAAGGATGATTCTGGGAGGTGGGGAGAAATGATGCCATACGTCTTTTCTGAAACTCTTCGGAACATGAGGAGGGGTGCGAAGCTCTTCGAGTGGTTCCTCGGCAGGGATTTCCTGCCAGTAGAGGAGGACAGACCCTACATCATCCCTGATGTTGAGGTGGGACAGACACCGAAGGTTGAGGTCTTCCGCGACGATGGGGTAAAGCTTTACCGATACATTCCAACGACTGAAAAGCAGTACGAAACCCCTCTGCTAATAGTCTACGCCCTCATAAACAAGCCCCACATACTCGACCTATATCCTGAGAGGAGTGTAGTCAAGAAATTTTTGGATGCAGGCTTTGACGTCTACCTTATCAAGTGGGGGGATGCTACAATCGCTGATCAGTTTGGTTTATCGGAGTACGTGGATATCTTCCTCTACGACTTCATAGAGTATCTGAGGGACTACGCTAAGGTTGACAAGATTTCCATTCTCGGCTACTGCATGGGGGGCGGGATGTCTGCAATGTACACCGCACTTTATCCAGAGAACGTCGCGAACATCATGTTCCTCGCCTCAACGCTCTACTTTGATAAAAGCGTTGGTGGGCTCGTCACACTCTCAGACGAGAGATTCTTCAATCCCGAAGAGATGGCAAGAGCCTATAACTACATTCCGGCATGGTTCCTTGCAGAGAGGTTCAAACTTCTCAGACCAATGGAGAATTATTTCACAAAATACATCAGTATGTTCCTCAATGCGGACAAGGAAGGCTTCCTCGACCTCTTCTTCAGAATGGAGCGCTGGATACATGACGGCGTTAATGTGGCCCCCTACGCGTACGTGGAGTATGTCAGGGAGATGTACCAGAAAAACGCCCTTTGCGAGGGGAAGCTTTTCATAAACGGCAAGAGGGTTGATCCGAAGAGGATAACCATGCCAGTCGCAGCTATAGTCGGAAAGAGGGACCACCTTGCCCCGCCGAAAAACACCCTCAGATTCCTCGACTACGTCGGAAGCAAGGAAAAGGCAGTTTTTGAGGCAGATGCGGGGCATGTTGGCCTTGTGGTTTCATCGAAAGCGATGAAGATGTGGGATGATGTGGCGAGTTGGCTTTCAAAAAGGAGCGGTAAAAAAGTAAAGAGGGAAATTTGAAGGGAAAATCTGACTACCATATCAAAATCTTCACCCATCCCTCAGCGACCACCCTATCTCCTACAAAGCATTTGACCTCCAGCTTATATCTGTTCTTTTCTTTCTCAACCACTTCTCCCTCAACCCTGACAACATCTCCAATTCTTACGGGAGCGGTGTATTTAAAGTAGCTCTCAAGCAGCACAACTATGCCGGGCATTCGGGCAACGGCAGCGGAAACGAGGGAGGTGGTTAGCATTCCATGCACAACCCTCCCGCCAAATTTCGTTGTCTTTGCAAACTCTTCGTCGAAGTGCACAGGGTTGAAGTCTCCCGAAATCAGCCCGAAAGCCTCAATGTCAGCCTCGTTGATCCTTTTCTCGTACTGAATTTTGTATCCAACATCCACCTCTCCGCCAAACTTCTCAAAACTCTTTATCTCCCCTCCGAGTTTTCGGTAAATTCCCTTCATCTCACTCATGCTCTCACCCTGATCTCTCAACTATCCACTCTATTGCTTCGGGCCACAGCTTCTTGTGAGAGGATGAGCTAACCGTAAGCCCTATGTGCCCCTTCTCCGAGAGAAGCATCTTCTTATCTTTGGATGGAATCGCTTTGAAGAAGGGTTCAACAGCATCAACAGGAGTGATGTGATCCATTTTCCCTGCAAGCACCAGAACAGGCATCGTTATGTTCTTTATGTCAACCCTCCTCCCATTCACCTCATACTCTCCCTTCATTATCTCGTTTCTGTGGTACCACCTCGTGATGTACTCTTCGAAAACCTTCCCGGGGATGGCTGGGGAATCAAAAATCCAGTAGTCCATGTAGAAGAATGTCCTGACGAAGTCTTCATTGTCTATTCTGTCAAGTAGGGACTGATATTTACCAACAACAAGCCTTATCGGGTCTACGAGCAGAAAGGCTATGTTCATAAAATCCCCAGTAGCATTGCCTAAAGCCCTCGACACCTTTTCAGGATCAACATGCTTTGCCCAGATTGCGAGCGTATTCTGGGTGTCGAAGTTGACGGGTGGAGTCTGAATTACGAGATTTCTCACTTTTTTGGGGTAGAGGGAGGCATAAATGACCGAAAGAGTCGTTCCAAGGCAGTAGCCGTGCAGAGTCACACTGTTGACACCGGTTCTTTCCCTGAGGAGGTCAACGCAGAAGTCAATGTAGTTAACATAATCAGCAATCTTGTAGTATCTGTCCGCCCTCTTTGGATATCCCCAGTCTATCATCCACACGTCGAGCCCGGCTTTAAGCATCGGCCTTATGACGCTGACCTTCTCGTGGAGATCGAGTATGTAGGGGCGGTTTATGTAGGCGTAGCATATCAGCACTGGAGTCCTGAGCTTCGGTTTTGACTTGAAGTGGAGTAGTCTGAAAAGCCAGTCCTCGTGCTCCACATCAAACTCGCATGTCCAAGGCCTAATACCCTTAATCTTCTCCACTATCATTCTCCCTCACCTCCCCCTTTTCAAGCTCCCTGATTCTCATCTTTAGCTCTTCCACCTCCCTTCTCAGATCCATTATGCGTTTGTAAGCCTCATCGATCTGAGATGTTGTGGCAAAGGGATTGCTGGGGTTACACTCCAAGCACTCCTCAAAGAACTTCCGCAGATAGTAAGAGTAGTCCATAACTCCTGATAGCATGTTTTTCTGAGCATCAATATAATCCCTTGATTTTAAAAGCTCGTCAAAAGCCTCAGCCTCGTAATTGAAAAATTCGTTGGCAAAGTCCGAGTAGCTGTAGAACTGCCTGCTGTTTGCCGTTTCGATAAACATCTTAGCAGCATTTACGTAGGTGTCCTTAACAAGTTTTTTGTACTTCTCAAAGTTATCTGATAAAACATCCCAGCTCTTCAACGCCATTTCAAAGTTCTCAAAGGCTCTCTTTGTCAGCAGGAAGGGATATTCGCTGAAGATTCTGTAATCGATGAGGGTAATCCTGTGTCTCCTTATCATCTCCTCGTACCTTTCCAGAAATTCGTCAATCACGCTCTTGACGGGCTCTGGATGTCTGTAGCCTGTATACAGACTGAAAGTCAGGCTGAGATGGGAGTAAAGAGATCTGATAAATTCAAGGTACGCATCCATGAATTCTCTCTGAGTTTCAACGAAGCTCAGAATTTCGGGGAAAGGGAAGAAGTATCTCATGTACCTTGCCCCCATCACCGCCATTTCCAAGGGGCGGTTAAAGAACCTGAAGATTTCCTCAAAAATTGTTTCGAACTTCTCATCGTACTTCAGTTCCACCCCCATCTTATGCATAGTCCATAACTCTTCCAGAATCTCTCTTATCCTAGCATTCCTCAGGAGAAGTTCGAAGGACTCTTTGGGTGCAATTTCAAAAAGTTCCAAAAGTTCATCTCTCGAAAGAACTTCTTTCATGGTTATACATTTGTTATAACTCCTAAAAAATTTACGGTGGAGTTCCAGATTAGAGAAACTTAATTCCCACCTCTCCAATTTTGCTGAAACGCATGATGTTGAGGATTAAAGGTGTCATGGATTCTACCAGTCTGGAGTTGGAGAGCGGACCGGCATCAAGTGGACGGAGACCGTCAATTCTGGAAATTAGGTCCATAACAACCTTTTTGGCGGATTCATCGTCGCTGCAAACAGGAACATCCCAGTCGAACCTCTCGTTGAGGTTTGCAAATCTTACGGCGGGGAATGTGTGCAAAGCGGAAACGACCCTTCTACTCCCAATTACCTCAGCAACAATCTCTGCCGCAGATTTTTCTGAAGAGTAAACAAAACCATCATTGGCCTTTTCTACAGGGACAAGGGGAGAGAGGACAATTTTATTTCTTAGTGAGTGCCTGAGCATTCTTGCCGTTTCAATGGCATGCTCCCACGGGATTGTGAGGACAGCGATATCACACTTTTTAACAGCGTCCTCGTTTTTCATACCCTCAATCTTCAGGTCTCCAACAACCCTTCTGTATTCGTCGGCCTTTGTTAATGCCTTCTCTTCTCTCCTTGACCCAACAATGACCTCATAGCCCAGAAGGGCCAGCCTCAATGCGAGACCCTTACCAAGATTGCCAGTTCCACCAAGAAGGGCAACCCTCATCAGCGAAGTTTTGTGGTAAGATATATAGCTTTTTACTGACTGGTAATTTCATTTCAGCAGGTTAAGGTTATATTTGCCGTGTAAAACTAAAATACATGTGCGAGGGGCTTTATTTCAGGAGAATAGAGGATATGGAGAAACCTAAGGAGAAAGAGGAGACTTGAATCTCCTGATTATGGTTGAAAAGTACGTGAAGGCAAGCACTTCGAAAATAGAGCATACTGCAGCCGGAATCGCTGCCATGTTCCCAAAAAGAAGAATGGATACCCCGGCGGTGAATCCAAGATTTTTGTAGGAGGAGAAGAGGACTTTTGGAACAAGCTTCTCGTAGCTAAGCCGGGAAAAAGCTGCGAGGACAGCACTCCCTGATAAAATTGTTCTTGCAAGGGCTATGAGCAAAACAGGCCACAGAGCAGTAATGTTAACCAGCATGTTCGAATTGAGTCCGATGATAGAGTAAACGACAACTCCAAAGCCGAGATTTATTAGGGAGGTAGAAAGGTCTTTGTTTTTGATTTTGAAATACCTTGAAATCACTATTGGCAGTAGAACGAGGACGAGCAGAGCCTTTAGAATTTCTGCCGTGTTCACTCCTTCCCCAGTTAAGGCAAGGATGATGGCTGGAGTGATGAGAAGGGACAGAAGGTATGCCACTCCACTCGAAACCAAGCTTTCTGCCACATCCCCGCCAAGGAGTCTTGTGAAGGGGACTACTGCAACGGCAGGTGGCGCTGCGGCCATAACAACAAAACCAAGCCAGAGCATTCTGTCTTCAATTAGCAGATATGAAAGAAGGAGAATCAGACCGCTGAGGTAAATGTAGTTGAGAAATATGTTAAGCAGCGAATCCCTCAGTTTCATCACACCAAAGTCGAGTTCGGAGAGAGAAAGGGTCATAATGAAGGCGAGAACCGGTATTATGATGTTTTTGGTAAGCTGGGCGTAATGCGGAATCAGCAGTCCGAGAATCATGGCTGTGATGAACACGGCAGAGGAGTTCTTCAGCATGCTCATCTTATTCTCCAAACCTTTTTAACTCCTGTGCCAGAAAAGGTGGGCGTGATTAAAAAAATTGGAGAGGCACTTGAACTGGCTAAGGAGGGCAGAGTAACGATAATAGCTGGAAGAACTCCCTACCACCTCATGTGCACTCCCGAAAACCTTATCGAGCTTGCGGTCGGATTTGTAATTTCAGAGGGAATTGTCAAATCACTTGATGAGATTGCTGTTTCAAAGATTGAAGACGATATTATCTACGTTAAAATGGACGGGGAGCACAGCTCCACCACCATTAGGTCCTCAGGTTGCATCGGTGTTTTCAGAGAGAGGGAGGAGATACCGAAGGTTAGGGCAGGAGAAAAATTTACGCTTGAAGAGGTCAGAGAGGCTTTGAGGCACATTGAGACGGAGGAGTACAGAAAAACGAGGGGTTACCACACTGCAGTTGTGATGGGCAAGAATGGTATTGTGTCGAGAATGCACGATGTTGGCAGGCATAATGCAGTTGACAAGGCCATTGGGTCAGCTCTGCTAAAAGGAGCCGACCTTAGCAAAGCCTTTCTTCTCCTCTCAGGAAGAATTTCGAGGGGAATGGTGATGAAGTGTGCAAGGGTTGGAATTCCTTTAATTGCGTCAAAGGCGGCAATTCTTGATTCAGCAATAGAGGTCTGTGAGAAGAGCGGGATTGCAGCAGTCTCCTTTGCCACAAACATTGCCGTTGAGGGAGAGGCGCTGCTGCTATGATCGATGGGGCAATTTCAAGGCGTGTTAAAGAGTTCAAGCTGCTTGGAGAGAGGGGAGAGGTGGAGTTCGACTTCAGACCCTTTCTCGATTTCAGTGTAAGGGCCACTATCAGGACCGAGCTTGCCTTCTGCATCTCCACCGCAAACTCTTCAGCCACTGCGGGGCTGAGGTTCCAGAAGCTTTTGGGGCAGGGAATGGGGGTTAAGGAGGCGCTCACCTTGGCTGGAGTGAGGTTTCACAACAGAAAGGCTGAATACATCAGGGAGGCTTTTAAAAGCTTCAAGCTGGTGGAGAAGGCTCTGGAGGTTAAAAGCAGTAAGGCGAGGGAGATTCTGCTCAAAATAAAGGGGCTGGGAATGAAGGAGGCGAGCCACTTTCTCAGGAATGTCGGGAGAGAAGATGTTGCCATAATAGACCGGCACATTCTGAGATGGCTGGAAAGGCAGGGTTACGAGGTTCCCGGCACAGTGACTGCGAAGAAGTATCTGGAAACTGAGAGAGTTTTGATGGAGATTTCGGAAGATAGGGGAGAGAGCCTCGCGGAAATGGATTTGAGAATCTGGGCCGAGATGACGGGTAAGGTTTTGAAGTGAGGTGTTGAAATGAGGTCGATATTCTGGGATGATGGGTTGAAGCTGATTGACCAGACGAAGCTTCCCGAGAGGCTGGAGGTAATTGAGTGCAGAAGCGTTGAAGAGCTGGCGGATGCGATAAAGAGGCTTGCCGTAAGGGGAGCTCCAGCTCTTGAGGCTGCCGGGGCTTATGGCATTGCCCTGGCTGCGAGGGAGAGGGACTTTGCTGATGTTGGCGAGTTGAAGGAATACCTCAAAAGGGCGGCAGATTTTCTCGCCTCAACACGCCCCACTGCCGTGAACCTCTTTGTTGGAATAGAGAGAGCTCTCAGCGCAGCTCTGAAGGGAGAGAGCGTCGAGGAAGTGAGGGAGCTTGCATTAAAGGAGGCAGAGAAGCTGGCAGAGGAGGACGTGGAGAGGAACAGGAAGATGGGTGAATACGGAGCGGAGCTGCTTGAGGATGGTGATACTGTTCTGACCTACTGCAACGCTGGAAGGCTTGCAACAGTTGATTGGGGGACGGCATTGGGAGTTGTTAGGAGCGCTGTTGAGCAGGGGAAGGAGATTAGGGTTATCGCCTGCGAAACCCGCCCCCTCAATCAGGGGTCAAGGCTGACCTGCTGGGAGCTTATGGAGGATGGTATTGATGTGATGCTCATAACGGATTCAATGGTGGGCATAGTTATGCAGAAGGGGATGGTGGACAAGGTCATAGTGGGGGCTGACAGAATTGTGAAGGATGCTGTTTTCAACAAAATCGGCACCTACACAGTCTCAGTGGTGGCAAAACATCACGGCATCCCATTCTACGTTGCCGCCCCTAAAGCGACCTTCGATTGGGGGAGAGCAGCCAAAGACGTCGTGATCGAGGAAAGGGCAAGGGAAGAGCTGATTTACTGCGGTAACAGGCAGATTGCCCCTCTAAACGTTAAGGTTTACAACCCCGCCTTCGATCCGACCCCCCTTGAGAACGTTACAGCCCTCATAACGGAGTATGGGGTGATTTACCCTCCATACGACGTTAACGTTCCGAGGGTTCTCAAGTTTTAATTCCACTTTTGTTAGTTAACCTTATAATAGTCATAGTTGTAATAATTGTAATGGATTCCAAGGGCGTGAGTGAGGTTGTGGGAACTTTAATGGCAGTTCTCATTACCTTTGCCTTAGCAGCCGTTGCTTTCAATTTTATCACAGCAGCGACTGTAAAGCCCGAGAACATCCATCTGACGAAGATATTTCTCAAAGACATATCGTACGGAGAGGTGAAGTTCACCTATCACGGCGGGACGAACTTTGGACAGATTGTTCAGGTGAGGTTTCTGATTAACGGCGAGGAGTACGTCAACCTCTCTTCTGAGCCACCAGTAGGAGCAATATGGGTTTTCAAAGACGGTGAGCAACCCAAAGGACCAGGAGCACTCCCCAAAACTCTACACCTCAATCCTGGAAAGAATGACGACCACCTGATAATTGTTGGAAAGTTCAGCGATGGTTATGAGTCGGTGATTGTGGACACATTTGTTTAAAAAATAAAATTCACTTCCTCCTGAGGAGGAAGCTCATAAAGGCTGCAATTAAAGCTAGCACTCCTGCAACGAGAAAGGCAATTTCGTAGCTACCTGTAACGTCAAAGACGTATCCAGCCATTATAGGCCCTACGAGACCACCAACCCCGTAGGACGTGAAGACGAGGCCGTAGTTCACGCCGAGGTTTTTCGTGCCGAAAAAGTCTCCTGTGGCAGAGGGGAAGAGCGAGAAGTTAGCTCCGTAGTTGAAACCTATTATTGCAGCGCAGATATAGATGGTTATCAGTGTAAGGGCAATGTGCGGGAAGGCGATGAGCGTGATTCCCTGAATCAGAAAGAGGACGAACATTGTCATTGCCCTGCCTATTTTATCAGAAAGTGCTCCAGCCCCCGGTCTCCCAACAGCGTTTGCTACTGACAGAATACTCACGGCGAATGCAGCAGCCAGAGGCTCCAAACCTCTCTCCTGAGCGTAGGGAGCGATGTGACCGATGACCATTAATCCCGCCAGAGCCATGAAGAAGAAGCTCAGCCAGAGGATGTAGAACCTGTAATCTCTCAGCATTTCTGACGGACCGTATTCGGGCTTTTCCGTCACAACCTCAGCCTTGGCAGGATTTGATATTTGGACAGCAGTCAATTCTGGCGGATTGGAAAGCAGAGATGCGGCAAAAACTGCGACGACGAGCAAAATGGCCCCAAGAATGTAAAAGGTGGTGCTTATGCCGTATGTATCGATTAAAATCCTCTCAAGTGGAGCAAAGATGAGGGCGCTCATTCCGAAGCCCATGACCACCAGCCCGGTGGCGAGACCAACCCTTTCGGGGAACCATTTTCTTGCCACTGGGATGGGACATGCGTAGCCGAGTCCACATCCAGCTCCAGCTATGACGCCGTAGCTGAAAATGAGCCAGTAGGGTGACTGGATAGACTCAATTAACCCCGATAGCAGAAAGCCAACACCAAGCAGCACACCTCCCAGCATCGCAACCTTTCTCGGCCCTATCCTGTCCTGCGTTCTTCCTGCAGGAACCATCATTAGTGCGAAAATCAGCAGGAATATTGAGAAGGGCAGTGAAGCGATGGTTTTGCTCCAGCCGAAAGTATTCATGAGGGGGTTAACAAAGACACTCCATGCGTAAACTATTCCGAGCATGAGATTGAGCAGAAAGCCTGCAAATATAACGAGCCACTTTGAAGCCATACCACCACCAAAAAATTAGGATTAAGACCCCTCGAGGGCCGCCTTAACCATCTCGTAAGCCTTCTTTGCCTCCTCCACCGCAACCTCGCTTTCAAGGGTTGTAACGTCCCCAAGCTCCTTGCCCTCTGCAACAGCCCTCAGCAGCCTCCTCATGATTTTGCCGCTCCTTGTTTTGGGTAGAATGTTAACGAAGGTTATAACCGCATCACTGGCAACAACGGGGCCGAGAGTTGCTCTTAAGTGCTTCTTGAGCTCGTTCACCATATCTGGTGAGGGCTCAACACCCTCTCTCAGCACTACGTAGATTATCGGAATCTCGCCCTTGATCGGGTCGGACTTGCCAACACATGCAGCCTCAGCAACATCCGGATGTGAAACCATTGCCGATTCGATTTCTGCAGTTCCAATTCTGTGCCCTGCAACCTTCAGTATGTCATCAGCCCTTCCAAGAACCCAGACGTAGCCGTCCTCATCGAACATGGCGAAGTCGCCCGTGTAGTAGTACCATCCCTTGCTCTTGTATTTGCCGAAGTAAACGTCAATGAATCTGTTAGGATCCTTGAAGAGCGTCATGAGCATTCCGGGCCAGGGTGTGGAGACAACCAGATACTCTCTCTCCCGGCTTTACTGGATTCCCATCATCGTCAAGAACCTCCATCTTCACTCCGGGAATTGGATAGCCATTTGTGCCCGGCTTCAGCGGGATTATCTTGCCCAATCCGGGGAAGTGGTCCGTGAGCATTCCTCCGGTTTCCGTCATCCACCATGTGCTTGAGCAAACCACATCCTCCCTGCCAAAGACCCTGTAATACCACCTCCAGGCTTCGGGGTTAATCGGCTCTCCAACACTGTGGATTATTCTCAGCGTTGACATGTCATATTTCGTGTAGTTCTCCTCAGGGAATCGCATGAGCATTCTTATTGCCGTCGGGGCGGTGTAGAATATCGTCACCCCATAGCGCTCAATCATCGCCGCCCATCTGCCCACGTCAGGGAAGTCTGGGGCACCTTCATACATCACGGTTGTCGCTCCAGCCATGAGAGGGCCGTAAACAATATAGCTGTGTCCCGTAATCCAGCCAATGTCTGCGGTGCACCAGAATATGTCGTCATCCCTGATATCGAAAATCAGCTTCATGGTTGTGTATAGATGCACCGCATAGCCTCCAATGGAGTGCTGCGCTCCCTTGGGCCTTCCAGTGGTTCCTGAGGTGTAGAGGATAAAGCTGAAGTCTTCAGAGCCCAGCCTTTCACACTCAACTTTTACGTTCTTTCCGATGTCGGCCATCAGATCTTCAAACCAGACATCCCTGCTGTCATCCCACGTGATTTCGTTTCCTGCTCTCTTAACCACAACAACCTTCTCAACTTTGTGCCCCTCCTGCTCGCAAATCTTAACCGCTTCATCGACAATTGCCTTTAGATTCAGCACCTTTCCTCTCCTGTAAACTCCATCTGCCGTAACAACATACCTCGCCCCTGCGTCCATGATTCTAACCGCTAAAGCCTGCGCACTGAATCCGCTGAAAACGATGCTATGTCCCGCTCCAATTCTCTGAACGGCAAGCATGAAGAGCGGTAGCTCTGGAATCATTGGCAGGTAGAAGGTCAGAATCTCGTCCTTCTTAACTCCGAGCTTATCCTTCAGCATTGCGGCAATTCTGTTCGATTCTCTATAAAGGTCGTAGTAGGTCAGCTTTCTGACTTCAACCGGCTCTCCGTTTTCCTTCACTGGCTCGCTTTCCCAGATAATTGCCACCTTGTTCTTCCTCCCCTGTTCAATCTGCCAGTCTGTGCATAGGTAGGCAAGGTTGGTCTCCCCACCCACAAACCATCTGTAGAAGGGCGGGTTGCTGTCGTCGAGAACCCTGTCCCACTTCTTGAACCAGAAAATCTCGTTCGCCCACTTCTCCCACCACTTTTTAATCGATTCCATGTCCTTGATGGTGTCTTCGTGGAACTTCCTGTAATCTTCTATATCCCAAACCCTGTCCTTCCAGCTTGGCGGAATAATGCGGTTCTCAAACTCTTTCTTCATAGCTTCCATCGGGTCTGCCATCTAAACTCCCCCCTTAAAGCTAGTCATATATTTATCACCAAAAATAGGTTAAATTATTGATATTTAACTTTATTTGGGATTAACGATTAAAAATGAAAATTTTTGCGAAAAATGAAACGGTTCTGCGCAAATTTGCTCACGATTGCACAGCTGTGCATAACAGCACACTTAGTTGCACTAACTATTTGTACCATCGAAAGAGTAATTAATCAGCGATATTAAAAAGGAACAATGACTGAGAGATTGAGTGTTTCTCTGGATGCTTCATCAAAGGAAAAGCTGGAGAAGTTGAAGAAAATGACTGGTAAAAGCACAAGCGAGCTTATTCGCGACCTCATCGACCTCGGATACGATATTTACCAGTTGGGAGTTGATACGGAGTCGCTTAAAGCTTGGGTTGACTATCTGGCGAAGAGGCAGCACATGATTCTCGACATAGAGCACTGGAGGGTCATTTTCAATGAAATCGAAGGTTTAGACAACTCTCACTTCTGGAAACAGATGGAGGAAATCGGGTTAAGCCATGCAGTGCAGTACAAGATGAAGGGTCTTGACACGGTGGAAAAAATTCTCAGGTACGTTGAGAAGGCCAACTGGTACGAGATAAAAGACGAGGGGAATGGTGTTTACACTCTCATATTGAACGACCTGAAAATCAAGAGGTTCGTCAGAACCTTTCTGGAGAAGGTTTTTGAGGGGCAGAAACTGAAAGCAGAGGTAAACGAGGGTTTCGGGAAATTAATTGTAGTGGAAAACTAGTTAAGCTGCAGCAGTCTCCATTTCTCGGAGTTTATTCATCAGCCTATCCTTCTTCTCTCCTTCAACCAACACGTGTCT
This sequence comes from Archaeoglobus sp., assembly GCA_036742095.1. Classification (GTDB taxonomy): domain Archaea; phylum Halobacteriota; class Archaeoglobi; order Archaeoglobales; family Archaeoglobaceae; genus Archaeoglobus. The sequence goes on from DAINRD010000009.1 coordinate 12,947, forward strand.
GAGCACTTCATCTATTCTGGAGACTGGAATCACCTCAATCTTTCCGTCGTGCTCGGCATCGAGCAGAACGTCATCGAGGTTATCCCTGGGTATAACCACTTTCTTCAGCCCCGCCTGTATTGCTGCCTCAATTTTCTGCGTTACTCCACCAACAGGCAGCACCTCTCCCTTAACGGACAGGCTTCCAGTCATTGCAACGGACTGGTCAACAGGTATACCCTCCAACGCCGAAATTACAGCGGTGGCTATGCTTATACTTGCCGAATCTCCCTCAACGCCCTCATACGTCCCAACAAATTGTATGTGCACATCCATGTTTGAAATGTCTCTGCCAGAGTACTTCTTGATGATTGCTGAGACGTTAATCACCGCTTCTCTTGCAATTTCCTGCAATCTGCCAGTTGCGATAACTCTTCCCTCTGATTTACTCATTGAGGGGGTTACCTCGGCGATGATAGGCAGAACGATTCCTGCCGACTCTCCGATGACTGCAAGACCGTTAACCCTGCCCACTTCGTGTCCTTCAGTAATGAAAAGTTTGTAGTCCTTCCTTCTTTCGATGTACTTGTCAGCAAGCTGCTCCTCAATTGTCTTGGCTATCTTCTTGGCTTTTAGCACGTGCTCCAGTCTCACTATGTTGGACCCCTCACTCCTTGCAATGTCTCCAGCGGTCCTAACGAGCCCTCCAAGCTCTCTAAGTCTAAGGGTGAGGTGATTTCTCCTCCCCGCTCTTCTTCTCGCCTCTTTGATTATCTCCGCCACCGCATACTTGTCAAAGTGCGGGATTTTTCCGTCCTTGACAACCTCCTGTGCAACAAATCTCACCAGCTTCGCCCTGTTTTCGGGAGTGTCGGGCATGGTGTCGTTCATATAAATCTCGTAACCATAACCCTCGATTCTGCTCCTCAGCGCTGGGTGCATGCCCATGAGAGCGTCGAGGTTGCCCGCAGCAACAAGAATGAAGTCACACGGCACCGGCTCGGTTCTCACCATGGCACCGCTGCTCCTCTCACTCTGCCCCGTAATGGGGAACTTCTTGTCCTGAAGGGCTGTTAGAAGCTTCTGCTGGGATTCAATTGTCAGGGTGTTTATCTCGTCGATGTATAGAACCCCCTTGTGGGCTCTGTGGATGGCACCTGCCTCAACCCTCTCGTGGGCTGGTGTCTCCAAACCACCGCTCTGGAAGGGGTCGTGGCGAACGTCTCCAAACAAAGCTCCGGCGTGAGCTCCAGTTGCATCTTCAAAGGGAGCAGTGACCTTGTCCGAGTTGTCAACCAGCAGCTTTGGAACGTTTCTGTCCTCTCTTGGAATGAAATAGCGGGACATCATCAGGATGAGAACTGCTGCAATAATGCCCCATATCAGGTTCCCCGGATTTGTCAGCACAGTGTAGCCTATGACGAGGAAGACGAGGGTGAAGATCAGGAAGTTCCTCGCCTGAGATTTTTTCATCGCCTCCTCCTTGTAGGCTTCGACAATCTCTCTGCCCTTTCCCGCCGGAACCAAGCGAATCTTGGGCTGGTTCGGATCCTGAGGATTTGGGTAAACCAAAATGTCTTCGAGTTCTTCCTTCGGCAGCAATTCTGCCATGGCCTTTGCAAGCATCGACTTTCCAGTTCCGGGAGAGCCAATCAGCATAACGTGCCTCTTCTGGACAGCGGCCTTCTTTATGGCCTCAACTGCGTGATCCTGTCCAATGACCTGGTCTATTAGCTTTTCAGGAACAGTAACATCCTTTGTGGTTTCAAAGTCCAGCCCACCGAGGATTTCGTTTATATCTTCATTCATCCTCTCACAAATTGGACAAACGTGTTAAAATAACTTAGCCCGGCATTCTGCATTTCCCCAAAAACCAGACTTCCAGTTTGATGCATTCTCTCGCTTCACACTCTCTCTCTATGCAGGCAAAGCATGGAGGATATCCTGCCACCTCTTCCATTCTGTCAAGCACTGCCTTTAAGTCCAGCTCTTCTTCCTCTCCCTCCTCTTCTGTACCGGCTGGAATTATCTTGAAGGTCTTTACACCATCGACTACAACTTCCACTCTCTTAATTAGCCCTTCCTTTTCCAGCTTCCTCAGAATCCTTGAGCACTTGCTGCTGTCTATGTTCAGCTCCTTCCACAGGTCTTTCTGAAGAACTGCCCCTTTCTCTTCAAGAATTCTTATTATTTCCTCCCTTGTATCCACTATATGGAACTCCGTCATTCTTGTGGCTGTATCAAAACAACGTTGTTTCCTCTAAGAACTATCTCTCCAAGGCTCCTCAGCTTCTCCTCTCCTTTGTATTCCATTGCATTCGTGAGGTAGAGATTCATGTAGTCGTCTACCCCTTCAAGCTTGCCAACTAACTGGTTTTCCTCGCCTTTCATTTCTACCCTTATAATTTTTCCAACCATTGACTTTACCATTTGATTCGGAAGCACCCTACCACCTCACTGACTTGTGCAGAAAAAGTATATAACAACTCATTTTAAAATCTTTCCCAATGATTGTGGTAACAGGTGGAGCAGGCTTCATCGGTAGCCATGTGGTGGATAGACTGTCAGAATTGAATGATATAATGGTTATTGACAACCTTTCCAGCGGAAAGAGGGAGTTTGTTAGAGAGGGCGTGGAGTTCGTTAAGGCTGACCTTGCAACTGATGATATTGAAGAGGTTATAAGGGGAGCGGAAGAGGTGTGGCACATAGCCGCAAACCCTGATGTGAGGATTGGTTCAGAGAATCCAGATGCCATCTACAGAAACAATGTGCTGGCAACCTACAGGCTTCTCGAAGCTATGAGAAAGACCGGGGTAAGCAGAATGGTTTTCACATCCACATCTACGGTTTATGGAGAGGCTGAGGTGATACCAACTCCTGAGGAATATCCAACTCACCCCATAAGCCTTTATGGTGCTTCAAAGCTTGCATGTGAAGCATTGATTGAATCCTACTGCCACACTTTCGACATGCAGGCATGGATTTACAGGTTTGCCAACGTTATCGGAAAGAGGAGCACTCACGGGGTCATCTACGACTTCATTATGAAGCTGAAGAAAAATCCAGAGGAACTGGAAATTCTCGGAAATGGAGAGCAGAACAAGTCTTACATCTACATCTCGGACTGCGTTGATGCAATGCTTGCTGGATTGAAAAGCGATGAGAAAGTCAGCATCTTCAACATTGGCAGCGAGGATCAGGTAAAGGTGAGGAGGATAGCTGAAATTGTCTGCGAGGAACTCGGGCTGAATCCTGAGTTTAAGTTCACCGGTGGTGACAGAGGATGGAAGGGAGACGTGCCGGTAATGCTTCTCAGCATCGAAAAGCTCAAAAAAATTGGCTGGAGGCCAAGATACAGCAGCGAGGAGGCAGTTAGAATGGCTGTCAGGGATTTGCTCGAAGAGATGGATTAAAATCAGACAAAGAGCACTGAAAACACCACAGCGAAAATTCCCGTCAAAAATATGCCATCAAAGGTTCCGGCTCCACCAATACTCACAACTCCCGACCCAATTTTATTCAAATCCTTGAGATGGAGAATGTCAGCGCCAAAGAGAGCTGAGAGAACTCCAGTGGAGAATGCCATTTTGGGAAGGAGGATCATTGCTGAATCTGCGAGGAATAGGGCAAAGAAGCTGAAAAGGGCTGCAGTGAGAGGGGGAATTAGCATTGGAACGACAATGCCGACATTGGGGACAGGGCGGGCAAAGTGGTAGATTACGGCAGATGTGAGGAAAAAGGTTGCAAGCCATGCA
>DAINRD010000010.1:0-4849 GCA_036742095.1 Archaeoglobus sp.
TTGTAATACTTCTCGCGTTTATTCTGACAAAAGTCTCAAACCGTTCTCAACATCCCTCCTAACAACCAAGCCGGCCCCTATCCAGGAGTCGCTCCCTATCCTCACCCCGGGATGTATGGAGACATTTATCCCCGTCTTCACATTGTAACCAATGAAAGCTCCGAGCTTCCTCCTCCCGCTATCAACTCTCTTACCCTTAATCGTAACTTTCACATTTGCCTCGTCGAATCTCAAATTTGCTATCTTCGTCCCGGCTCCGAGGTTGCAGTTCTCAGCTATGACTGAGTCGGCGACGTAGTTCAAGTGGGGAACGTTGGAATTACTCATGACAACGCTTCTCTTCACGACCGAGAACTCCCCAATTGTGCAACCATTTCCTATCACGGATCTCTCGATTACGCAGTTCTTTATTTCGCAATCGCTGCCGATTACGGCTGGCTTCCTTATCGTTGCATTGCTCCATATCTCCGTATTCTCACCGACTGAAAAGCCGATTTTGTCGAGCATGTACATATTTGCATCGAGGTAATCCCAAGGGTAGCCGATGTCGTTCCAGTATCCGTTTAGTGGAACAACTCTAACCTCTTTAACGGAATTAAGCATCATTATCGAATCCGTCAGCTCGAATTCTCCCCTTTCGCTTTCTCCAGTTTTCTCTATGAAATCCAGAATTGAAGGATCGAGGTGATAAATCCCAGCATTAACAAAACCGCTACCCGCTCCACTCTTCTCTCTGATGCCTACCAGCTTTCCATCTTGGAAAATTACTTCACCGTATCGTGAAACGTCATCGACGCTTACAACAGCCATCGAGTTCGGAGTCTTGATTATTTCGTCAATCGATCCGTCGAAGAAGAGATCACCGTAAAGCAGAATGAACTCGTCGTCGATAAATTCTCTCGCAGCATAGACCGCTGAAGCTGTTCCCCTAATCTTATCATCTCTGTAGAACTTCACGTCCTTCAGATGTTCTCTTATTGCATCCTCTAGATAACCAACGACAACGGCAATTTCGTCGATTCCGTGCTCTCTTAACACTTCAATCTGGTAGTCAATGAGCGGCTTGTTGCAGATCGGTAGCATAGCCTTAGGTTTATAATCGGTTAGAGGCCGAAGTCTTTCTCCCTTGCCAGCTGCCAGGATTACAGCTTTCATCGATTTAACCTCCAAAAATTCAATCGCTTCAAATCACCGTCACGCTCTTTGCAAGATTTCTCGGTTTGTCGGGATCGAGACCTTTAAGCACGGCAAGTTCATACGCCAGTATTTGCATCGGGATTATCTGAACGATCGGATTCAAATCTCCGCACTCCGGAACTTTAATCCAATAATCGAAGATGTCATGCTTTTCGGCAGAAACCCCTATCACAAACCCGCCCCTCGCCTTAACCTCATTGGCGTTCGACAGAATCTTCTTCTCGTTATCCTTGGGTACGAAGACTATTACCGGCGTTCCGTCTTCAATTAAAGCCAGCGGTCCGTGCTTCAGCTCGCCGCCGGCAAAAGCTTCGGCGTGAATATACGAAACCTCTTTGATCTTAAGTGCCGCCTCCAAGGCTGTAGCGTACTGCAGTCCCCTACCAATCAGGTATATGTGCTCCTTATCGGCGAGCATTTCAGCCAGCTTCTTCAAATGCTCTCTCATCGATCTCGAAGTCAGGTTGTAGATGTCTATGTACAGCCCCTTGAGCTTTTTAACACCCTCCTCGTATTTCCCGGCTAGAGCGTAGGCCAGCAAAGTCATTAGGGCTACCTGCGAGGTGTAAGTCTTCGTCGACAGGACGCAGATTTCCGGGCCTGCGTTCATCAGCAGGAACTGATCGCTCTCCCTCGTCAGCGAGGAACCCATTCTGTTTACGATGCCGATAACCTTGCTACCCCTCCTCTTGGCAGCTCTAACAGCTTCAAGAACGTCAGCAGTCTCTCCGGATTGGGATACGGCAAAAACGAGGGTTCTATCGGTGAGGAAGTGCTCGTAATTCTCGAACTCCGATGCCAGAACGACGTTGACGTGCGTCCTTGCAATTTTGGAGAAGAGGTAGCTCCCAGCTAGGCACGCATGATAGCTCGAACCGCAGCCAACGAAAAATATGCCGTATGCTCTTCTTATTTCATCGACGATCCTTTTCACCACGTCTTCATCCTGCTGGATAGCCCTCTGTATCGTTTCGGTTTGCTCAAATATCTCCTTGAGCATGTAGTGCTCGAATCCGCCCTTCTTTATCTGCTCTGCATCCCAATCGACCGTATCTATGGGCCTCGAAACCTCGCCCTCGATCAGGTTGTAGATTCTGATTCCGCCCCTCTCAGCTACTACGATGTCGTAATTGTGAAGGTAAACGACCCTCTTTGTCCATTCGAGGAACGATGGTATGTCGGACGAGAGGAATATTCCGTGATCTTCTATTCCGACTACCAGCGGAGAGCCCTTTCTTGCGGCGAGAATCTTCTCCTCACCGGCTTTTATTGCCAGAACAGCGTAGCTCCCCTCAAGCTGCGAAATTGCGTTTATAAATGCCTCCTCAAACGATGATCCTCTCCTTAATCCTTCCTCTATCAAGTGAGCTATGATCTCCGAATCCGTTTCGGACTCGAATTTGTGATCTGACAATCTCTCCTTCAGTTCTTTGTAGTTCTCTATTATCCCGTTGTGAACTATTGCGATTGTCTTCGTGCAGTCAAAGTGTGGATGGGCGTTGATGTCGTTAACTTCGCCGTGCGTCGCCCAGCGATTGTGCGCGATACCTATGTTCCCATCTAGGTCGAGGAAGTTCAGCCTTCTGTTTATCTCCTCTATTTTGCCAGCTCCCTTTTTACACTCGATACTCTTAGAGTTCAGAACAGCCATTCCAGCCGAATCGTAGCCCCTGTACTCCAAGTTGATCAATCCCTTTAGCAGAATCGGGCTGGCTTTTTCAGAGCCTATGTAACCAATTATCCCGCACATAAGCATCACTTCCGATTAAAAACGATCGAGCATCTGGACTGACTGCGCCCCGGCCCCCCTCATCGTTGCCTCATTCTCTTCCGGGGCGCTAGAGCAAGGATTCCAGTATTTGTGTGGTGACGTTGACGTACTTCCTAACAACCGAAATAAAAATCTTCTTCTGCTGCTCGTAGCTCACCCACCAGAGATCGCAGAAGTCTTCGTTGCTCTCGAGCTCCCTAACTATCAGCCTCAGCTGTGCTTCACTTATCTTGTACATCTTCCTGAGCTCTGAAAGGACTTTGAGGTAATATCCGAGCTTTTTTCCTTTCGACGATGAAACGTTTTTCAGCGTCCCGCAGTTACCGCAGACAGGGTGGAGCTTCATAGTCCCTTCAGGAATCTTCGCCCACACAGATCCCTTTGCATTATGCTCACACTTCATTGCTCTCTCCTCCTGAGTGCTAAACCAGCGGCAAGGGCAATTGCAGCTAACAGAGCTTCAAAGCCAGGAATTAGGGAGCTATCAACAGAAATGTCCTTCTCTGCATAAACACCGAGGCATTCTACGCCGATGTTGATACTCCTTGCATCCTCCGCTTTAACGACAATCCTCGCAACCCCAGAAGCATTTGTTTCAGAATCAGACTCAACAACCTTCGCACCTTCAACAGACCAATTGACAGGAACATTAGCAATCCCGCCATTCGGCCCCTTAACGAGTGCGAAAGCCTCTATTTCTTCCCCCATCCTTGTATTTTCGCTTACTTGCAGCTCCACTACAGGCAAAACAACTTTTACCTCCCCCAATGCCAAACATGAGTTTCCTTCAGCCTTAACCTCGAATTCTCCTGGTTCTGCAGTCCAGTTAACACAGACAATGCCATTGCCGAATTTCTTCCCCACCAGTTCACCGCCGACGTAGAAACTAACTGTTTCGTTGCTCGCTTTCACACAAATTTCCACTTCCTGTCCGCTCACCGGATTCATTGGACTAATGATTATCCCTCTTGAGAAGTTAATTGAAAGGGAAACCTCATTGTTCCCCTTGTTACTCTCCTCAACCTCATTTTTCTCGTCTGCAACGATCCTTATCGAATGGTTACCCTCACCCACTGACAGAGAGACGTTAAGCTCCTCTCTCTCATCGGGAGGGAGGCTATCCACTTCAATTTCCCGGATTGGTAATTCGTCGAGATATATTGTTACGTTGAATCTCCCGGAAGCTGCAGAGCCTTCGTTCGAGATTAAGAGCTTAAGCTGCACTTCTCCACCAAATTCTAAAGCATGGGCATCAACCTTTATATCAGGCCTCCTAATGTCAAGGTAGAGTACCACCTCGTTGTTTTCCTCATCCAACTCATCGATCAGGTCTTCCTCGTCAGCAAAAACTCTTATGGTGTACAGTCCATCCCTTTCGGGCATCCAGGAGAAGTTTATTATCTTGGACTCCCCGCTCTCCAAACCCTCAACCTCAACTCTCTCAACGAGGGAGTTGTTGACGTAGAGGGTAACGTAAAAAGCTCCGGCCTTTGAGCCAGAGTTCTCAACTACAGCCTCAATCCCCTTATGAACCTCGACATTAACAAATATGTCCGGATTCTCAGGTGTTGGGGTGACAGTTGGATTGTATATAGATGCTGGAGTGGGCGTAGGTGTTGGACTCGGCAAGGAGTTGACAACTTTGACTCTCAAGAGCTTTGAGTTTGCATATACTGTCATATCCCCTAATGGCAGCTTTGACGTATCGTAACTTATTGAGAACTTTCCACCCTCGAGTTCGATGCTGGCCTTTGCCTTGGCTTTTATCCACACCACATCGCCCGTCGAATTTCCGTACATCTCGACATCGTAGCTCCTAGGAAGCGGAACGCTAGCCTTAACTACAGCCACCCCGTTAGTTGCGTTTGCATGCAGTTTCTT
>DAINRD010000010.1:4859-5961 GCA_036742095.1 Archaeoglobus sp.
ATCCACAGCCTCGCTTCAACCGTTAGATCGTCAACAGGCTGAGCTTTCACTTCAAATTCAGCCTTTAACGGGATTGGAAAGCCATCCTGCGAGTAGTAATACATCCCGTTTTGCGATGGCAATGAGAAGCTGTACTCTATGCTCACATCGACTTTCTCATTTTCTTCGCCAAGAAGAGTGACGTCAACAACTTCCCCCTTAACAACATAGTAAACTCCGTCGATTAAATGTGCGTTTGTCTGGATTTCCAGAGCCGTAGATGGGAAGATAAGGAAAAAGGGAAGGAGAATGATCCACCTCATCTTCTCCTTCTCAAAGCGTAGGCCACAATGGCTATTAATAAGACAAGCACTACTATTCCCGCGACGACTTCAATGCTAACAGGTGGTGGTGCAGGTGTTACAGCAGGAGTTGTCGTAGCTACAGTAGTCACAGTTGTTGGAATGGTGGTCGTTGGAGTTGTTGGAGTTGGTTTGGGGGCTTCGAGGATAACTGCAAAGTAACTGAAGCTCGGAACTTCTGCTTTGTAGTAGTTGTACTTGTCGTCTTTCCCAGTAAATTCCGTCTTGAGCCTTACCCACTGCTGTCCGTCAAACTTGAGCATGGTGGCTACTACATTGTCAGGATCGAAACCTTTTGCCCTTATCTCATCCCTTTTCAAAACGAATTTCACGTAACCCCTTACTTTCGTCTCTGTGCTCAGGGTTAAGTCTATTTTAAGGGCTAGTATGACATTATTCAATGCTGGCAAGTCCTCTGGCAACTCTGAAATCTTTTCGACCCTAACCTTAGTAATCACGTTCTTCTCGGGAATGAGAATTATGGAAACCACGTTCGTGTCGTTCACAGTAACGGAAGGCATTTTGATCTCGTACTCTTCTCCTGCCCTTATGCTCACGTACGGATTTACATAGATGGGTACACCGGGAATTGCCCCTCCTCCACCACCCCCACCGGGCAGGAATCTACGGGTTGGTTTAGAAGAAACGCTAATTGTCGTGCTTTTCTCATTGTTCGCCTCGTTTATCTCACTTACCTCGTTTTCAGAATCTGCGACAACCCTGATGCTATAACTACCTGCGCTTGCCGGAGTCCACTGGAA
>DAINRD010000010.1:5971-9213 GCA_036742095.1 Archaeoglobus sp.
AAGCTTATCGTTGTTTCACTACTAGCGCTCAGCCCGTTTACTCTGTTTTTGTTGATCAGAACGCCGTTAGCGAATGTGCTGACATTGAAGGGGCCAGCGTCTACATCTCCTAAATTCTTTACGGTTGCGGTTATCGTCACACTCTGCCCCGCTATTGGATTAGACGGGCTGACAGTTATGGAGCTAACGTTGAGGTCTGGGAGCTGAACGCTTACACTCAGACTTCCAAAGTAAAGCGGAGTAACGCTATCGCTCTCGAAAGATACAACGTAGAGTATGTAGTCTCCGAGTTCCAAATCGGAAGTCTGAATTTCTAATATATTCTTTCCGGAATCCACATCGTAGCTGACAATGAACATCCCTTCAGGGGCGAAGATGCCTAGTTTCTTGTCGAAGAGCTCGATTTCCTTCAAAGCTTTACCATCGTAGGTTAAGTTTGCGTTGAGAGACTTCGTTATCTTCTTCGTGAAGTCGACTTTAACGTTCAAATCGTATTCAGCTCTTTTAAGGAGTAAAGCGAAGGCTGCACCAAAGTTTCTGGGGAACGTTAACTTGAGCTTCTCCCCCTTTGCCACTTTTTGATTGAAACTCGGTTTGTTGCTATCAGCAGTTCCGTTTAACACGACAAACGGCACAGCAAGCTTGAGCGTCGGATTGTCAAAATCGTCAATGCTTACTACGCCAACTGCGTAGTATCCGGGAGTTAGCTGTTTTAATTCATCATGAAGCCCGGAAGAGATTGAGGAATTGTTTATCCAGAAGTTCGAGAGTTGGATCGAGTTTATCTTTATTGTCGTCGTTATGTTGTTTCCGAGGTTGAAGCCAGAAGTATTTTGAATTACTTCAAATCTGCTCGTTGAGGAGTTGAACCTCACCTTTGCCCAGCCGCTCGAATTGAACGCATAGATGTATTTACTCATGTTTAAGAGCTTCTGGAATGTAATTCCCTTCAAGAACTCGCCAAAGTTGTCCTGCAGATTATTCAACCATTCTTCAATCGCATCATTCTTCAGCTTTACAACAATGGGGAGACCGTTGCCACTTAAACTCATTTGAACGTCCAGTTCAGAACCCCTGTCGTATATCATAAGGGCCGGAGGAAAGCTCGTCAGGGTTGTGTTCGTTACAGAAGTCGTTGTGACTGTGTAGTGAGCCTTTGTTCCCGGGATTACAGTTCTTTCAACCTTACTCAGCGGTAGTTCTAAACTTTTAGCACCCTTAAATTCGAATTGAGCTACGCTGGTATTGTAAAAGTCCCAAAGACAAATCTCTGTCACGTTTATCCCCGCTACGTGGTTTGGAGCGTCTCTAACGGCACATGAAAACTCGGTGGAAGAAGCAGTACCGATGCCAAGGGCAATAAGTATTAAGAATAGTAAGAGCACATTATATTCAGACCTCGAGGTCATGCATTACCTTATGTTAAATTCCTATAAAAATCTTGCGAAATGCCCTCATCTTGCTTGCAACCCCTTCTGAGAAAATAGTGTTCAGACACTACTGGAAGCTAAAGATTTTTTCGGGGTTGACTAAGTGAAGTATACTGTAAATTCACTCTCAGATGAAGCCCTTATGCAGGGCAGAACGGGAGAAACTCTTAGTGTGAGAAGTATGCTCACTTTATATATTTGTAATTCAACAATCAATCAATTAGCCCTCCTGATCCACAAAAGGGATGCGAAGGCGGCAATGGCAGCGATGACAATTGCTTGTGTTGGAGATGAGCCCTCATAGTCGAGAAGCTGTCTGAAAACGAGAAAGACGACGATAAGGAGAATGAGGAAGGAGAAAGCTACCCACCCCCTCGAAGGTCTTTCGCTGTAGAAGCTGTAAAGGAGAGTGAAGGTAAGAAGTCCAGTAAGGAATTCAAGAGAGAAAATGCCAACGAGAGCGAAGGGGCTGAGGAAGTAGTTCACTCTCTTCCTTATGTTGAGCCCTTCCTCGAGAAGCATCAGAGTGGAGAACAGAATTGAAAGCGTGGCAATGTCAAAGCTGTAAATGCTCTCGATAGTGAACTCATAGCCCAAAAGCAGAGAGTAGAAGAGGAAAGCAACTGAGAAGGCATCTTTTCTCCAGTAGCTGATAGCGTAAACAATGGGGACGAACAGAGGAACCTTGATTCCAAGGGAGATTGCAATTGCCAACGAAGAGATTGCAGAAATCAAGCTATCACTTCCAAGAGTTCGTCGCCTTTTCCAACGTCTACGACTGGAACAAACCTGCCAAGCTTCCTCAGCAGTTCCTCTCTCTCAATGTATGCTTTGTAGAGCTTCAGGAGTTCATCCATATCCAGTTTGCCCTCATAGAAAAGAACTGGGTTCGGAGAAATCACCACAACCCTGCACTCCTTTCTCAGTTCAATCAAAACTCTGAAGAGCTCATCGGGGTTAGAGAGATCGGTTAAGAAGATCAGGAGTGACTTCATCGGAATCTTTTTCAGCATGTCGAGAGGCCTAGCCGGAATCCTTCTCAGAAGTCTCCTGAGAGTGCTGGAGAATCTTATCCCGACTTTCGTGCTGAGCATACCTCTTAAAGGTGATAACTTTAGCTCTTTAACCAGATTCAGTGGTTCTCCAGCCCTAACGACCTTTTTAACCCCCAGCTCGTCGTAAATGACGAGCCCAACTTTCTTACCCCTTAAAGCATCGAGGATCTTGTAGGCTAAGCTTAATGAGAAGTCGAGCTTCTTCCTCATCTCCCGACTCGCATCAAAGACCAAGTAGATATCACCTTCCCACTCCTTCACGAACTCCTTCACTATGAGCTCCCCAAGTCTTGCAGAAGCTTTCCAGTCTATCCTTCTCGAATCGTCACCAGCCTGGAACTCTCTCAGAGAGTGGAAATCTACAGGAGATCCAAAGATTGCTTTTGTCACTCCACCGCTTGCCCTAATCCTCGCCCCCTCCTTCAGACTCTCAACCGAGGGCAGAACTTCCATTCTCATTTCGTCGAGCTTCAGATTCTCGAAGAACAGCTTCCTCGAATCGAAGATGCGAAGAAAGCCTTTAACCTCATAAAAGCCTTTCGAGGGCTTTATACTATATTCCACCTCCTTTTCTCCAGGCTCTACTAAAATTTCAAGCTTCCTCTCCTTGAAATCTGGCTCCTCGACCAGCTCTACCCAGTAGTATTTTCTGGAGGGATTTTTTAATAAAAGCTTAACCTTTGCCTTCAACCCTTCGTAAAGTCTTCCATCGACAAATCTTTCTGCAGAAATCCTTGGCCTGAGTTCAAGAGACGAG
>DAINRD010000010.1:9223-15754 GCA_036742095.1 Archaeoglobus sp.
AGAAGGTAAGCCTCGGCACAGAGAAAGAGGATCGCTAAGGAAAGAATTTTTGCAATCATTTCGGAACCTCTACCCTCCCCAGCACATCCTCGACTATCTCGTCAGCTTTAACTCCATCAACCTCGTATTCCGGCTTCACTAAGATTCGATGGGGCAACACGAACCTCGAAAGAAATTTAACATCATCGGGAATAACGTAGTCTCTACCCTTAAGAAGGGCTAAGGACTTCGAAGCAATCAGAAGGTGCTCCATCGCCCTCGGACTTGCTCCGAGCAAAACCCTTTCATCTATCCTAGTCTCCTGGCAGATGTGATGGATGTAGTCCAGAATCTTTTCCGAAACAACTACTGGCGAATTCTTAATCTCGAATTCTACTTTCCCAATCTCCCCGAAATTGTTGCTCGCTTTCCTCCTCAGGAATTCGATTTCCCTTTCCCTGCTCAGATACTCAAGCCTTATCCTGAACATGAACCTGTCCAGCTGTGCTTCGGGAAGTCTGTAAACACTCTCACTCTCAACCGGGTTCATCGTGGCTATTACCATGAAAGGCTCGGGCAGAGGAAAAGTTACTCCCTCGACAGTCACCTGCCTCTCCTGCATAGCTTCAAGCAGAGCTGACTGCGTCTTCGGCATCGCCCTGTTTATCTAAGCAGCAAGAACGATGTTGGCGAAAATTGGCCCCTTTTTGAATTTGAACTCTGAGATTTTTGCGTCGAAGTAGTAACTCCCTGTGATGTCAGCGGGCATCAAATCAGGAGTCAGCTGGATACGCGAGAAAGTTAGTCCAAGAGCTCTTGCAAAGGCTTTTGCCAGAGTAGTCTTAGCTATTCCAGGCACACCTTCGATGAGTACATGGCCCTTTGAGAGTAAAGCTACAGCTAGGAGCTCAACTGCTTCCTCGTAGCCAACCACCGCTTTACTTATCTCTTCCTTCAACCTCTCCAGCATATCCCATCCTCCGGAGCATTTCCCCGAGTTTCTCAACGTCAACCCATTCCGGGAGATCCTTAATTAAACTTTTTAGATCTTTTCTCCAGAACTTCAGCCTAAGGAATCTAAAGACAGGTTTGTAAACTCCAGCTTCTATGACTATAGCAAAAATTGCTGTTGCCAGAACAATTGAAAGAGCATTTTCCTTTGTTAGGTCTCTTTGAATGTAAATGGTTGCAGCGGAGTATGGGTTGAAATCTGCCCTGTGAGCTTCGTCAAAATAAAAGGTCCCTTCTCCAAGGAGATCTATCAAGTTAATGGCGAACTGCTTGTTCTCGCCAAGCATGTCATTCATTAAGGCGCTCGGATCGGAAAAGATGATGATTTTGCCATTAGCGTGTTTCATTTCGGCAAGAATTGTGTACGATCTCATCTCCCTGACAACCGAAGCTTTGCTGGTGGAGATCTCTCCGTCCACCCCTGAAATAGCTGCTGGAGCGTTGAGCTTCAACCGATCAACTCCCATGGAGAGCTCTGGAGATATGCGAACGGTTATCGGAAAGTTCTCGTTCTTCTCGTAAAATATGTCCCTAACTTTTCCATAAATCCTCGCTTTAACTCCAAGCTTCTCCAGCAGAGAATTCGCAACTCCGCTGTCATCAGCGATGAATACAGTTCCACCAACCTCAAGAAACCTCTCCACCTCTTCCGCTTCTGTCTGAGAGAAGTCGATGCTTGGAGCGACAATGAGTAAAACACCTCTCTTTTCCCCTAAATTTACCGCATTGTAGGAGTAAAGAATTGGAACAACCTCCCTTCTCTCAATGCACAGCTTCGCGAACCCTGAAAGACCGTCCCAGTTAGTGTTGAAAATACTCAGCTCCGCTGAGCTCTTTATAACTGGAACAGCAAGGGGGAGAGTGAAGAAAGTCACTCCAAAGACTATGATGAAAGCGTAGAGTATCACCCTCATACTTCCGAATCTATTTCTCCTGCTAGCTTAAAGAACCTTTCCTTTTCCTCATCGCTTAGCCTTTGTACAGCGTAGGCGAACTTTTCGTGAAGGTTAATGAGTTCTGCTAGCTTTCCTGCGATTTCTTCCTTCTCAATACTCTTAAGCAATTCTCTTGGCGTAAGGGCTTTGCTCAGCCCGTATTTCGAAGTCAGCTTATCGAAAACCTTGACAAACGCTTCGCTCAGGTCATCAAATTTCTCCTTTGCCAAGTCTATTTCCTCTGTTTCAACCTCATTTACCACTTCAGGTCCTTTTTTAACTACCATTTTAGCCTTTTCGGGTCTCAAAAACTTGCGCGAAAACCTGGAGAGGAGAAGAGCTGTTATCAAGGCCAAAGGCAGGAGGGCGAGGGGGAGAAGGTTTAGAGATTCAACCACAACTTCTACCTCATTCGACTTCGCAGGCTTTCTAAGCTCGTCCCCGTCAAAGATTGCGTAAATTACGTGTTTCCCTGGTTTCAGCTTGAGCGAAAAATTATGGCTTTTTCCGTAGAAACTAAGTTCCTCCTTTTCGTCAACAATAACTCTTATAGGGAGCTCATCGCTCGCCTTTACAGAAAGGTTCAACTTCTCCCATTCGAAGATTCTACCCTTCTCCGCCTCGAGTTTTATCCACGTAGGATACCTCGAGAAGTAAACGGTAGTGTTAGCAACTGCGCTCTCATGCGTCTCGTTACCAGGGTAGAAAGCAGAAACCAAAACGGAGCACTCGTAATCCTTCCTTATCGTGATGGAGAAGTGCCCATTCTTCGCCTCAATTTCAAAACCGTTTACTTCCAGCGGAACGCTCAAGGGAGAGCCGAAGTAGTCGAAGATGTAACCTTCAACCTCTGCACTCTGCCTCACAAATGCTGACTCTGCTTTCAGGTGGATTTGGACTGGAATTTTCTTTACAGTAACTCTAACAACGTTCGATTTCACAACCTCATCGCCTTTTAGGCCAGTTGCGTAGATGATGTGCTCTCCGAGCTTGGAAAAGTTGAAAGTCAGGTCCTTAGCTTCAAAGCTCAGATCGTCGATGAAGAGTTTTAGAGGTGTGACGTTATTAGCGTATACCCTTATTCTCACATCCTCGAAGAGGACTGGTTCATCGTTCGAAACGGAAACCCAGATTCCCTCTACCTCTTGAGCCTTGATTTGTTCAGAATAAAAGTCCAAGAAGTCTTTAAGCTCAAATAGGGCCTCTCTTAGCTCGGTAGTGTTGAAGTAAAGCGGAGTCGTTCCGTTGTAGTAAACGATTTTCTCGATCTCATCCACTGAGCTGAGCATTTCTGAGAGACTGTCCCCCATCACCTTCAAAGCGAATGGCTCTTTAAGCTCGCTCGCCCTGCAAAAGTCATCCAGAGCCCTGGAAAATCTGAGAAACGGCTCTATTGCTAGGGATGCATTGCTGTCAACACCTCTGGCTTTGTAAAACTCTATCTCTGCCTTAACAATTTCAAGTTTCTTTACAGGAGAAATACAGCCTTCTCCAATAGCGGCTTTCTTTATTTCCTCCGCAAATTCGTCGATGAATCCCGAATAAAACTCGTGGAGCCACTGGTCGCTCTGGAGAGCTTCGGAATAGCGAACATGCTCTCCACTCACCTCAGATATTATGACAGCAAGCAGCATTAGGGCAACAAACTTTCGCACGGAGGATGAAAGCTTAAATACATTAAAATTTTTTCGTTCTCCGTGAAAACGAGTTCCGTGAAAACGAGCAAGCAAATCGGTATCACTATGATGATAGCAGGTTTGGCGATATCGATTTTAGGCTTCATTAACAGCAGGGAGGAGATCGTAAACTTGGGGATATGTGCGATTTTCATTGGAGTTGTTCTCTTCTCTTTCTCCCGCGAAGTGATTGTGCCGTTCAAGGCTTACCACGATAACCTCCAAAGTCTTGCGAAGTTCTTCGAAGTCAGGAAAGCCGTGATAATCCCACCCAACCAGCTGCTTCGAGATGGAGGGATTTTCCTTACGCTTAACGAGGACTACGAAATCGATCCTGCAAGGCTTGAATACAGCACACCGATAATTTCGGGAAGGGAAAAGGAAGCAGGAATCTTCATCAAACCACCAGGAAGCGAATTGATTGGAGAACTTGAAGAGATCTCGTTCGAAGCTGTATCTTCTTTCTTAAAAGCTGCCAACCTGCTAAAGTCCGCAAGAGTCTTCGAGGATGAAAAAATAAAGCTGTTTGCCGAAGTTAATGTGGACTTTTGCAGTGAGAGCTGCAGAATTGCTCCCTGCCTCATCTGCTCATCACTACTCCTCTCGATATCAGCCGAGAATAACCAGCTTCTGGAGATAGAGGATTTCAGGGTCGAGGAGAGGATTGAGGTAACAGCCAAGAAGATTGGAGGCGTAGAGAGATGGATGTGAAAGAAGCCACAGTCCTGAGCTTCACTCTCTGGGCATTGATTTGCTTTCTAATTGCTAAATCATTCGAGATCTTCATCACCCTTTTGCTGATAGGCACGCTCGTGATTTACGAGCTTGGGAGGAACTACATTCCAAAGAGAGCAAAGGAGCTGGTGGAGCCTGCCATTTATCTCATGCTCCTATCTTTTGCGATAATAGTGGTAAAGAAAGTTATGGAGGTGCTGAAGTGAGGGACTGGAATCTCCTAGCCACAATCCTCATTTCCATAGCGATGGTCGGAGTTGTGTTGGCTTTCCCCGAAACTCCTTTTAGGACTGTTTTAGGATTGATCTTTATCCTCTTCCTCCCCGGCTACTCCTTTATATCATTCCTATTCCCGGAGAGGGAAATAGAAGACCTTGAAAGGCTCGCCCTGTCGTTCGGTCTCAGCATAGCAATAGTTCCCGCTGATCGGACTTATTTTAAACTACACACCCTTCGGCATACACACCCTTCGGCATAAGACTTGTTCCTATACTGCTAAGCATCTCTGCATTCAACGTCATCTTTGCAATCCTTGGAATTTACAGAAGGAGGAAAAGCCTGATCCCGTTCATACCGGAGATCAGGATTGAGTGGGAGGGCAGCAGAGCAGATAAAATCATAACGGCTGTTTTGCTCATCTCCATTGTCCTGTCCATCGCTGTTTTAATCTACATCGTAACAAACCCTAGGCAGGCAGAGAGCTTCACAGAATTCTACATCCTGGGGCCTAAGGGGAAAGCCTCGGACTATCCTACAAAACTCTTTGTAGGGCAGAATGGTTCTGTGATTATAGGAATTGTGAACCACGAGCAGAGGACTGTAAACTACACCGTCGTGATCTGGTTGGCTAGGATGGAGAACGAAAGCATAGGGAACCTCTTCTTTCTTGATTCCTTCAGCGTAACCCTAGAGCACAAGCCCCTCAGCGAGAAATGGGAGAAACAATGGGAGAAGCTTTACAACTTCTCCATCGAAAGGCCCGGAAAATACAAGATGTTCTTTCTTTTGTTCAAAGATGGGGTTCCATTTAAGGCGGAGAGAATGAGGGACTACGCAGGTACTGAGGCTGAGGAAATGATAGGGGATGCGATTGAAGGGAGAATTCAGAGCTTGATTCTAAACATAGAAGTTAGCGAGCTTTTCGGCTAAGAAGACGATGTAGCAAGAAATTTCGGCGTAGCATGTGAATTGGATCGCCCCAATTTCGTGTTAGATTCGTCAGAGGATGTAAAAGTCTACCCAGGAAAAGAGCGAAAGACAGTATTGCTGAGAACGTCCTGGCAGGATTAAGAAGTTATTCACCTTCTTGGCAATCCTCTTCGTCGTCTGCAAGTTCGTGAGGTACAAACATTTCTGTCGTATTTCTAACTCCTATCTTGGGTCCTACTCTAAATTCAGAACCATTCTGTCACTTCTGCTCCCCAAATCATTTCGCTGCAGTATTAGCTCTTGCCGTAGACTTCCTTACCTTTAATGTGTGTGAGCCGTTTAGAGTCGTGGAAAAACCATTCTTCGTCGGAACCCATTCACCGCAGACTGCTTAACGCTGTCTGAGGTCTTAACTCTGTAGACACCAACCTCGTCAACATTTCTAGCCACGCTCACATCCACAACCCCAACTCCATCCTTCTATGCTTCAATCATCGTGCCAGTGCCTAAAATGTTGTCAAGATTTCTTCAAAACCATTTGAAAGTCTCTCATTAATCGAACCTCATTTCCCCTGGAACCCCAGATTTCCACTCGAAATTTAGAAAATTGCTGTATGCACCTCCAAATCGCGAGTATGGTAAAAATTAAGTTTTTTTGGCTGTATCCAAGGACGAATAACCTATAGCCATTAAAAAACCCCTGTCCACTTCACGTATGCTCCTTATTGTGAAGTAAGAACGTCGAGAAGGTTTACCTAAGAGGGAAAATAGTTCAACAAAAACTGGTCCCTGTCGTTACCATCATCAAAGCTGCCATTTCTTTTACCTTTATTAGAGAACCTTTCTTGAGCCGTATAACTATCCATCTCATTTTCTCGTTAGTTAGTTTTTCCACATGAAGTGAGTATTTGGTGGTTAAATAAATTTAAGTAAAACTAAATTACGAGCCGATTCAGAAGAAGTTCGCGAGCGAAAAATTAATATCGTGCTTTAAACCCGTAAAAACATGCACGGCCCGCGCATATGGCTTTTTGTTTCAATTCGTC
>DAINRD010000011.1:0-15163 GCA_036742095.1 Archaeoglobus sp.
GTTACAGACCGACGAAACCTCCAGTGGGGCATC
Source organism: Archaeoglobus sp. (assembly GCA_036742095.1). Taxonomy (GTDB): domain Archaea; phylum Halobacteriota; class Archaeoglobi; order Archaeoglobales; family Archaeoglobaceae; genus Archaeoglobus. The sequence continues at coordinate 34 of DAINRD010000011.1, forward strand.
CTGAGCTGGTGGAGAAGGCTGCTGAAATGCTCTACAACGCTGAGAGACCGCTAATCCACGCTGGAACGGGGGTTCTTAGGTCTAAGGCTTGGAACGAGCTTAGAGAGCTTGCTGAGTATCTTGGAGCTGTTGTCACAACCACAATGGGCGGGAGAGGGGCTATTCCTGAAGACCACCCGCTCTGCATCCTCCCTGCAAGTCCAGCAGCAATCACCGCCCAGAATGAAGCTGATGTTGTTCTGGTTGTGGGAAGCAAAATGGGCGACCTGGATTTCTGGGGAAAACCGCCAGCATGGGGCGATCCTGAGCAGCAGAAGACGATTCAGATAGACATCGACCCTGAGATGATTGCCCTCAATCGCCCGGTTGACATTGCAATTGTTGGAGATGCCAAGGAGACTCTGAAGGCGTTGATTGAGGCGGTGAAGAAGAAAGGAGATAAGAGGGAGCCGGTTGACAGGCTCAGGGAATACAGGAAAATGCAGCAGGAGTGGCTTGAGGGGTTTTTAAAGCTGGCTGAAAGCAGTGAAAAGCCCATTCATCCGCTGAGGGTGATTAAGGAGGTGAGAGAGTTCTATCCCAGAAACGCCATCTCCTGCGTTGATGGAGGCAACACAGCAGTTTGGGCTTCTTACCTCAACAGGATTTACGAGCCCAACACCTTCCTGTGGGCCGCTGACTCTGGCCACCTCGGCACGGGATTGCCGTATGCCATTGGAGCGAAGCTTGCCAACCCCGACAGGCCCGTTTACCTGATTGCAGGCGATGGTGCCTTTGGTCTTACAATAGAGGAGCTTGAGACCGCAAGCAGGGAGGGGGTTAAGATAACTGCAGTGGTTATGAATGACGGCTGCTGGGGAATGATTAAAGGTTCGCAGAAGGCGGCCTTTGGCGGAAGGTACATAGGTGTTGATTTCAAAGATGTCAGATACGATAAGGTGGCTGAGTCGATGGGTTGGTACGGACAGAGGGTTGAGGAGCCTGAAGATATTGCCACAGCTCTGGACAAGGCTGAAAGCTCCGACAAACCAGCTTTGCTGGACGTGAAAATCTCGCAGGAGGCAAATCTCTCCCCGCCAGACTTGCTTACTCTCTCCATAATCTGGCTTGAAGGCTGCAATCCCCCACCAGTATGAAGGCGCTTGTATTTGAACTCAACCTGTTTAAGGCAGCACTTAACCTGCTGCTGGGGAAGGTTACGAGAAGCGTTTACTACAGCCCCTTATCGTTGCTGAGGTACTACAAAAATTACCCAGAACCTTCACTGCCTGACGAGGACTGGGTGAAGGTAAAAACGAGGCTCTGCGGGATTTGCGGTTCAGACCTCAGAATCATAACACTTCAGGAAAGCTTCTACTTAGCCCCGCTAACGTCTTTCCCCTTCATTCCCGGCCACGAGGTGGTTGGAGAGGTTGTTGAGGTGGGGAAGGGGGTAGATGCACAAGAAGGGGAGAGAGTCGTCATCAATACAGCCCTTCCCTGCAGAGTTAGAGGGTTTGAGGATTGTGATGCCTGCAGAAAAGGCCACTTTGCCGTCTGCCATAATGTGGATAGGGGCAGAATCTCTCCCGGAATATTCACCGGAACTTGCAGGGATACGGGAGGGGGATGGGCGGAGTACTTTGTCGCCCATGAATCTCAGCTTGTTAGAGTGCCAGAGGGGATTAGGGATGAAAACGCAGTTTTTGCTGAGCCCCTCACCATAGGAATCCACTCAGTCCTGAGAAGCTTTCCTGATGATGAAGAGGTTGTCGCAATTGTGGGTTGCGGTGTTATCGGCATCTGCACCATCATAGCCCTGAGACACCTTGGCTTCAGGGGTGAAATCATCGGGATTGACATAAGCGAAAGACAGGCCGAGCTGGCAAGGAAATTTGGTGCAGATGAGGTGATAACTGGAAATCCTGTAGATAGGATTGCCAAGATGACGGGTGGGAGAGTTTATCGCCCGCCGAGAGATAAGCCGATGTTCGTTGGTGGTGGGGTTGATGTGGCCTTTGAGTGCACCGGAATTCCTCAGACTGTGGATACGGCCCTGAGAATAACCAAACCTCTTGGCAGAGTTGTGATTGCGGGAACCGTTGCCAAGATGAATGTGGACTGGGCACCTGTATTTGCGAAAGAGCTGAGCGTGCTGGGAACTTTCGGATGCGGAATTGAGGAGGTTAATGGGGAGAAGAGGGATGCCTTCGACATAGCCTTTGAAATCCTCAAAAAGTTTGACCTCTCTTCTCTGCTGACTCACAGATTCGCCATCGAGGACTACAAGAAAGCTCTGAGGGCCGCAATTGAAAAAGGGAAAAGCAAGGCGGTTAAGGTGGCCTTTGATTTCACCCTTTGATTTCACCTGAGTCACTCTCTGAGCATCAGAGCGAAGAGGAAGGAAACTGCAAGAAGCGGCGAAAAGGAGCAGCGTCGAGTTCCAGCTTGCCATACTCTCGAACAAAACTATCAGCACAACCGAACCCACCTGAGAGAACCAAAACGTTTCTGTTTTTAAGCACCTCTAAGTACTCTCTCAGCCTGAACCCTCATTCATCTCACCTCCAGCCTCCTTGCCCAGCCCCTTCTGTCGACGTAGTAGCCTACTGGCAGAGCGAGGGCTATGAAGACGATTGAAAAAACGGAGAAAGCAGTCCGACCTCACATCCCCACACCATAGACTTCCTCCACAACGGGCAGTATGGGCGAGAAAGTTTTGACGTAGCAGTAACACAGTTAAGGCTGATAACAAGAGAAAATGATATATATGATAGAGTGTAGCTCTATCAATGCGTTTGAAGGTTACGCTGATAACCTCAAACCATGATTTTGAAATAAATGACACAGGGGAAAAGTTCGTTGAAGGTATACTCTCAAAGCCTGAAATAAGGATTTGCGGGATCGATTTTATAGTTTCGGAGGTCTCGGTTCTTCCAGAAAGGAAGGTAAAGGGAAGGGAGAAACTCGTGACCCTCAGCCCCATATACGCCTCCACCTCTGTTGGTGAAAATGGCAGAAGAAGGATTGTAGATTTGTATCCGAAGGACAGTAAGTTTTACGAGCTGATACTGCAGAATCCGGTGAAGAAGTACGTGTCTTACTACAAAAGGACTCCGGAAAACCTCGACTTCCGCATGAAACCTCTCAACGTTAAAGCTAAGCGGATCAGGCTTAAGGACACCTACCATAGATGCGTTGAGATGGTTTTTGAGGCTGAAGGAAATCCTGAACTGCTTGAGGTGGGGTATAAGGCGGAGTTTGGCTTTAAGAATTCGATGGGGTTTGGGATGGTGAAGGTGGTATGAAATTTGGAAATAATCAGTGTGAAAATATAAAGGATATCAAAAAATCGATAGACTTCGATGTCAAAGTACAGTTTGAAGTGGAATTCAAAGATATACAAAGCAAAAAGACATATATGCTTACAGAATTTGGAGGAAGATTCGATCCTACAGAAAAAGAAATGGCGTCTCCTTTCGAAGTTGAAGTTGCAGACTTCATCAGGCAGAATAACTGGATTTTAACAGAAAACATTGGTAGGTTTGAGGATAAGGAAGTAATTGAAGATATAATTAAAGGTTCTCCGGTAGAGCTGGAAAAAAGAGATGAGAATGGAAAGAAGTTCTATTACTTACCACCAGAGGTATCAGATGACACCAATAATAAATATGGAAGAAAGAACAGATTGAAGGCTTTCTTGGAAGTGTTACTAAAGGAGAAGTATACATTTCCGAGAAGAAAAAGAAGAGATAGAAAAGAGAATTGGAGTGTTAAAATCTATCGAAATACTATCAGCCTTTATATGATAGATAGCGTAATAAATGAAATAACAAAATATCATGAAGGTGCATAAATATGGATTGTAATAGCATAAGACTGATGGCAAAAACCCCTATATGGACTGGAGACATCGATAAAAAGAGCAATTTGCTACAATCTACGGGCATTTTAGGATCTCTCAGATGGTGGACTGAAGCAATACTAAGGAGTATTGATAGATACGCTTGTGACCCAACAGGTGACGAAAGGTGTCCTAAAGAAGAAAGAAATAAAAAATATTACTGCTCTGCATGCTTGATTTTCGGAGCTACAGGGATTAGAAAAATATTCAGATTAGATGTAAGTGGGGGAACGAGAACTTTTTTCGGAAACGCTTTAAAAATCAAACCATCAGGAAGAAATAGGAGATGGTATCTGGGAAGCGGAGTCGTAGGAGAGATAGATTTGAAAATAACTCCTTTAGATAAGGATTTTAACGAAAGTCTTGTCTTATTGCCTCTTGTTATTGCATCAAACTGGGGAGGAATAGGAGCTAAAACCCAGCATGGATATGGAGTTGTTGAGATAAGAGATTATCCAGAAGTTAATTTTGAACAGTTCAAAGATGCGATTGAAAAACTTACAAACGAAGATAGACTTTCCAAATTCGGGATAAACTTGCGGCAACAAGATAATGATAGACTTCCAAACCTTAAAGATATGTTTTTTGCCAAAGTTCAGTTTGAAGTTACTGATACTGACTGGTGGAAAAGAGTTGATGGAATTGCACCGAGACAACAAGATGGCTACCGAGGGTATGTTAATGATCCAAGGATGATTAACTGGATAAATTCAGGTTCGGTACCTATTGCTCCGGCAATGAAAAACTGGCTTAGGTCAGTTTTATGGAGAACTAACAACCAAAATTGGTTGTTTGGAACTACAAGAAATAATAAATCTGCATCAAAAATCAATATTTCCTGTGCATACAAAATTAATGATAATCTCTGGGAATTCAGAATCTGGGGATGGGTTCCAAAAAATGGGCTGCCTAGAGATAGCTTTCTGGATAATCTGAAACAAGCACTGAGGGGTAGTGAAGTTCCCTGGAATGAGCTTTTGGGCAATCAAACAAAAAATCACAAACTCAAAGTCTGGCGAGAATACAACTCTTCAAGAGACACCGTGAAATCGAATGAAAGCAGTATTGAAGATTATATCCAAAGCCTTTTGGAGGGTGAGGAATAAGATGATTTATGATTTTTATGCAAATTTCCAGATTGAAAGAGAGAATCTTGCAAAAAGTAAAGAAGAAATTAGTGAACTTACTGCGGGTTCAGGGAGATATTCCGAAGTAAGGGATTTACTATCAAGAATAATGTTGCTTACCACTACTTATGCAGTCAAAAGTAAACTTCCGGATAAGACAGGTAGACCTAACAAAATTAAACCAGAGGTATACGCCAAGGTTGGAGAAGGAGATGAGCCAATGGGCTTAAAAACCCTCATCCATTCAAATGGAAATTACAACGACTATCTGCAGTACAAATTATCCGAACTCGATCTTTTAGGAATAAATTCCCCTGTAGACATATCTCCCCTTCCCAAGGGCAGCTGGGTTCTCGAATTTCCTATAACCCTAGCAAAGCCGTTTTTGTCAAAAGATGACATCCCATTCTACATCATTGAGAATCCTGTGAAGAAAGATAGGGTTTTTGGTGTGCCTTTCATCTCAGCGATGGCATGGAAAGGAAACCTCAGGTGGACGATGATGAAAGTCTTCCTCGAATCCATTGCAGACAATCCCGATAAATTCGCTCAGATTAGACTCCGGCATACTCTTCTGTTCGGAACAGAGAAAGGCTGGGGAGAAACAAAAGGTTGGACTTGGACTGACTATCTGGATATTCTCTGCCTAGATGCAAGAGAAAAATATGAAAATATGCTGAAAGAGAGGTTTAACAGAAATGCGAAAGACGTGCACACACAGGGAATGCTGTATTTCTATCCAACTTTCTGGGACAAAATAGACATGATGGTTATCAATCCGCATGATAGAAGAACTAAAACTGGAAAAAATCCAATTTATTTTGAAATTGTACCCGCTGGTGCTAAAGGTGTCTTCAGGCTAGTTTATGTTCCATTTTACTGGCTCGGCTTACCTGAAAATGAGCTTAGGGAAAAGGTTATTGAAGATTTAAAAGAAGTTATAGCTGGAATTAAAGAAATGATGCTAACCTATGGTTTTTCAGCAAAGAAATCTTCAGGATTCGGTGTGATTGAAGATAAATGGAACAAGACCGAAAGCAGGCTTGAAGTAAGAGGATTTCTTGATGTTAAAAGATTTGGTAACTTCGAAGAACTTGAGAAAATAATTGAAGGCTTGGGGGGATGAGGATGGAAATGCTTGATAAACTTGCAGAAAACAGGACTCCAATTCTTCTTGCTGAGATAGGAGCATATTTGCATTTAATTGGTAGATTTTCTGAGAAATTCATTTATGCCCAAGCTAAGGACGCTACAAGTTCTGAAAAAGACTTTAACTATGAAAAAGTGTGCCACAATTCAGATTTCTTTGAAAATACTAGATTGGATGATTTATTAAAGGATCCAACTTGGGAACCTTTTGTAAACGCTTTCAAAAATTTGAGTAATGCTGGCGAATTATACAGTCACAAAATAAAAAGTTTTTGTGACTTTATTGAAAAACATACTTGGGGTAAAAATCCACGAGGACTTTGTAAAGTTCTTGCTGATGCCCACGGTATCGTATCTGGAATAGACAAAGCGTTGGCAGGGAGAGGAGAATCTGGAAAGCAGAGAAAGGCATATACTTTGAGGGCTACAGCTTTTGGCTATGAAAAAGAAATAAAACTTTTAAGTAATCTGGAACTACTAAAGAAGGAACTATTCCATGAGATCAAGGAGATCCTTGATAATATAAAGAATAGCCAAGATGTTTCTTACGAAGACTACCTTAAATTAGTCTCTGCAATGAAAGAGTATTTCTCCAAAACGATAGGTGAAACTAGAAGACCTATTAACGAAATTTCCCTTTACGATTATGCTCATTCAATTGCCTCACTTATGAAATCGAATCTTGCTAAAATGGTTATCGACGGATGGTACGAACCAAAAGGAAAGTCTAAATGGAGAATTTTGAAAGTAAATGTTGATGTTGTTGGACTTATGTCAAAGGGTTTAAAAATAGGCGATATTGTTGGTTACAGAAATGAAATAGAACAGACTTTCAACGAGATAAAGAAGATTGTAGAGTTTGCTTATCCTTTGGGAAATGAAATCTATAGAGATCCAACAGGGATCTATTTCTCATGCCCTGATGTAGACGATATAAGCAAGTTAAAATCAGAAATAATTAACAAACTAAAAGACTTGAACAAGCTTGATTTCAGTTTGCAGATTGAGATATCTGATAAAAGTAGGAGTATGGTCATTTTAGCAAGTGAGAGAGAAAAATCTCTGAAGATTATTTCTTATCCTCATGCAGGCGATGCAGAGTATATAAAAAGAGAATTTGAAGAATCCCAAAATGCAGGTGGAGAGGATATTTGTCCGGTTTGTAGAATAAGACTCAAACCTGAAAGAGAAGACAGATGTAAAAAATGTAAGGAGAGGTATGAAAAACGAGCTATAGTATGGCTTGAGGAAGGTAAGGACTCTAAAGAAACAATCTGGTTAGACGAAGTAGCAGATAAGAACGATCGTGTTGCACTGATAGTTGGACAGTTTGATCTGAGAAGATGGCTTTCTGGAGAATTTATAGACACTTTTGTCTCTCAAACTTTTGATGAATGGAGAGATGTATGCGTTGACAGAGATTGCACTGAAAAGGTCTCAGATATATGTAGCAGGTTAAACATAAGGAATATCTTGGATTTAGAGAGAGGTTTTCAAAACCTGTTCAAGAATCCTAAAAGCTTAGATGATGATTGGAGAAAAGTTTGTGGCTCTTCCATTGGTATAAAGCCAAAAGATTTCATAAAAGATTTCTGGGAACCTATAGCTGAAAGAGATGCCACTGGAAAAGCGTTAACACTTACAGACAATTCCGAAAAAGCAAAACATCTCATTAGGCTGCTGTTCAGAAAACACCCATCTCTTGCTCGCATTTACCGCATCTGGAAAACGACACAGGAATACATCAATGATACAATTTTTGAAAAGATCTTAAAAGAATACAACTGGAATTCAGAACCAAGAAGACAGCGCATTCAGTTCAAAATAGAACCAAATCCAAATATTCCCGAAGGTTCAACATGTGATGTAGATGTTGATGGTGTAAGATTCAGCCCGGTTTGCATTGATAAGCAAAGTGGAGTTTTTGTTAGCACAATAAATCTTGAAATCCTGAAAAAGTTTGGAGAATCCGATAGAGAGATATCAGAAAATCTCAATGAGAAGAGAATAAAGGTAAAAACTGAAAAGGATAGAACTTGGAAAGATAAAACAGCTGAAAAACCATTCAAAATAACAGAAGCAAGACCAGCAGATGATAAATTCCAGAACTACTTGCCTTATGTAAAAATCTACGATTTTCCAGATCAGTTCATGGTGCTCGTACCCGCTTATGAAGCTCTTGATATTGCTGAAATGATTTTAAACGAGTACGAAAAACAATTTTCAAAGGTAAGAGATAGATTGCCCCTCCACCTTGGCATAATAGCCTTTCACAGGAAAACTCCGCTCTATGTAGTAATGGATGCCGGAAAAAGACTTTTGGATGCATTTAAGAGTAAAACAAAAACTGAATCAGCAGAGGTTATTTCAGTTAATTATGTTGAAGATGAAAATCTCGGAAAAAGCACGGAATTGACGATAAAAGCAGACTCTTATTCTTCTGTTCCATTAAAATGGAGAATTTCATACTCCACTGGTGACCCAGATCAGGAAGATCTATGGCATCCTTATGTAAGGGTGGATGATGACGTTTCAGGCAGGAATTTGTGCTTTGATTATACTGGAAATGGTGAATATGTGGTTCATGTAAAAGAAATAAAAGAGAACGACAAAATAAAGATTGAACCTTCCTATTTCAGGCTATTCTATTTAGAGAATGCTGCTGATAGATTTAAGGTTGATGAAGATTTAAAACCACTTGAATATATTCATCATCTTAAAAAGCTCTGGAAGGAAGTAGAAAGCAAATTAAGGTCAAAGACTTGGTCCATTTCTCAGATCCACGCATACTGGAAAGAAGTGAGAAAGAGGCGAGATTATGATAAAACAACTTTTGAGAAATTCGTGAGTGCAGCCTTAACAAATATCTTAGAAATTAAGCCACAAAAAGACAATGAACTTAATTTGTTCTTCCAAGCCACTATGGATAAAACCTTTGATTTGTGCTTATTCTGGAATTTCCAAGTAAGAAAAGTAAAATTAAAGGAGGTGATAAGATGAACGAATTTGAAATAAAAACGTACTATGCAATAGCTCTTGACCCTATACATGTAGGAACAGGTGGAGCAAGACTTGGGAGAGTTGATTTGCCTATAATCAGAGAACCCGGCACAAATCTTCCAAAGATACCGGGCACAAGCTTAAGCGGTCCTGCAAGAACGTATACTGCAATGAAGACCAACAGATATAGATGGAAGAAAAATGACGAAGAATACTCTTGTGCTGGTAGGGGTGGAGAAGGGGGAGAAAATCATTGTGGATGCGTAGACCCTGCTTGTCCCGTGTGCGTGCCATATGGCTTCTCGAAAGGTACTGGAAACAGTATGCAGGGCTTAGCCCAATTCTTCGATGCACACATTATTCTCTTTCCAGTTGCATCGCTTGCTGGCACAATATGGGTCACTTCACCAATGGCGTTAGAGGGGCTGGGATTAAATTCAAAATTCCAAGCTCCAGAGAATGGCTTTTGTCCTTTAGGGGGGCAACTTAAGGATAGCAAAAGGCTAAATTTTGGCTGGCTCATGTTGCCAAAAGGCGACGGAAGCGGAGATTTGGCAAATCTTCCAGTGCCAGAAAAGATTAAACAGAGAGCTGTACTCGTATCTGATAAACTCTTTCCCAAAATTGTTAATGCCAACCTTGAAGTTAGAACTTCTGTAAGCATAGACCCAGCGACAGGAACAGCAGAAGAAGGAGCACTCTTTACCTACGAGGCAATACCACGGGGAACAGTCTTGAAATTTGATGTAGTATATAACTCAGGCAAACACTTCAAAGTGGGAGGCAAGGAAATAAAAACGGAAGATGGAGGAGACATTGGAACTCAGTGGGTAAAGGCTCAAGTGGAGAAAGGGCTAAAACTGTTTGAAATCCTTGGAATTGGCGGAATGGGGACAAGGGGAATGGGAAGACTAAAGATTCTAAATCTTGAGAAGGAGGATTGCAGATGATAGACAAGATAAATCTTGATCAACTTTGCGCAGAATATGGCTCTAAGTTCGCAAAGGAGGTTAGCGGGGCTGAGGGTTTCAATGCTAAAAAGGCGGAAGTTCTAATTACCAAGGCTTTGGGTGTTTTACAAGAACAGGGATTGTACGCTTTTGTGCTTTTCTGCAAATCGAGACCAAGCGGGGAGAGAGCTGGGGCTGAGAAAATAAAGTCTTTAGCAAAAGATCTGTTGAAAGAACTGGAGCTTATTAACGATGGCGATTTCCTTGATGAATTGCGAAAAGGTGGAGGTCTTTTAACAGAACTTGACGATTTGATGCTAGCGGTTCAGGTGCTCGAGAAATCGCTAATCTACGCCAGATTCCATGCCAAGGCAATGAAGGAATCTCAGGGTGAAAAATAAATGACCTGGCATCTCTATTCATTAACCTTCAGACTTAAATCTCCCTTGCATATAGGTTTTCATAAAGTAATGCATCTCTTCAGAACAAGACCATACGTTCCAGCCAGACCCTTCTGGGGCGCTTTAACTGCCAAACTTACCCGTAAACTGGGGTTGTCAGACTACGATAAAGTTGGAGAGTTTCTGAAGAAGACGATGCGGTTCGGTTACCTCTATCTCTCTGATGGAAGCGACCTCTTCATACCTCGATATACAGATGAGGGATTAAAGTTCGGCAACTTGCCCTTAATTGAATTTGAAAAGAGGTTTATAAGTTCGCTGACATCTACATCTATTGCCAAAAACAGTTTTTCTTAAAGGATTGCTATGGGTTTCTGATAAATCGGAAGAGAAACTCACAGTGCAAATCAATGAAGGTGGTGTCTCAATCACCGATGGCAAAAATAATGTAAAATTTTCTGATCTGGCAAATACAATGCAAATAGGTGGAGAAAGAAAATACGGATTCGGACAGTTGAGGCTGGAAGAACTCAAAGAAGTAAATGACCAAAATTTAAATCCTTTGGGGTTTGAGGGAAGATGGAAAGAAACTGGGGAAGAGGTTATGTTAGAGTTTAAAAAAGATGAATTCATCTGGTCTCATGTTAGACCTAACTCTGATTTAAAAATAAAAGGAAACTTAGAGCCCATTGTTGGGAGAGATTGGGGCGATAAAGGTGCTGGTAGAGAATTGAGATCCCATGGCTTGTGCTGGGTTCCGGGTTCAATTCTTATTGAAGACAAAACATTCAAAATCACTGAAGATTTCGGTATCTGGGAGGTAGAATAAATGCAAGCCCACTCTTTTTCTATCTCCTTCTTTACTGCCCATTTCAAACGCCATGAGACAAAGAAATTCAGGTCAAGTTACTTTTTGCCTAAGTGAATGAGATTATGTGATACTGCCAAGTCAGAACTCAACGTGGACTTTATAGGAGGTTCGGTAGCTGCTTGATGTAAGAGTTGGTCTGGCAGCTAAGCTATCTGGAGGTTTGGAAAGAGAATGAATAGAGTTTAAAAGTTCAAAACTTCAAACTTTACAAATCCCACGATCAGCAGACAAAAGTTTTATCAAAAGTATCCCCAAATCATACCTATGGTAAAACTCAAGGTCAAAGTTGGTGCGAAAGGACAGGTCGTGATTCCAAAAGTTATAAGGGATAAACTGGGAATAAAGCCAGATGACGTCCTTCTTGTAGATGAAGAGGGCGGGAGGATAGTGATTGAAAAGCAGAACATGGATGATTTCATTGAGTGGGTCAAAAAAACCAGAAAGAAGGTTGCAGACGAGGTTTACAGGTTTGGACTGGAGGATGAGTTCGAATGAAAATTTTTCTGGATGCCAATTATCTGATTTACCTGAAGTACTCTGAAAGTGACGAAATCTTTGATTACTGCGTAAACCTCCTCAGAAAAATTGTAAAATACGACCTGATGACAAACATGCTCGCAATCGATGAGGTTATCTGGATACTCAACAGAAAGTATAAAATCGAGCTTGATGAGGTCTTTGAGTATATTGACAGACTTTTAAGCTTTCTCAGGGTTGTTCCGATTGAAGCTGAGGATTACGACCTTATGAAGGAAATTATGCTTGGATACAACCTCAAACCCTCGGACTCTCTGCATCTTTCGAGCATGAGGAGACATGGGGCGAGTGTGATAGTCTCGGAGGATTCCGACTTTGACAGGGTTGAGTGGGTTAATAGGATGTGGATTGGCAGAGATTATGTTTGACCGCTGTTTGCGTCGACTACACAAGGATTTTTTGATGACAGGAGCTGGAAAAAATTGACGGGATGATTTTTGTACGCCAAACCTTGAGCGGTAGGTAAAACTTAATTGTAAAACATTCTTACTTATTGGTATGCCAACAAGTAAGGTGAGTAAAAAGGGACAGGTTGTAATCCCAAAGGAGATAAGGGAGAAACTCGGAATAAAGGCTGGAGACACGGTTATTTTCAGAGTTGAGAGTGGAAAGGTATTCATAGAGGTAAGCAGGGAAAGACTGAAGGACATCTTGAAGGAAGGAAAGCCCATTGGAGAGGGCAGCGTCGAATTTCAGAGGATGCTCAGAGATGAGTGGGATAAGGAGGGCGATTGAGTGAGTGAGAAACCAAGAGTCTGTCTCGACACTAACATCTTCATCGCCGTAAAAAACAGGGAAGAAGGCTACGAATCCTGCGAGAAAATTCTGGATGCCATCGATGATGGGATTATCGAGGCAGTTGTTTCCACCATCGTTGTTGCGGAGGTTCTTGTTGGGTTCTACAGAAATAACGAGATTGCTGAAGCTGAGAAGTTCGTCAATCACGTCACCCAGAGATTCATGGTGAAAGGTGTGGACGTTGAGGTTGCAAATATGGGTGCCAAGTTGAGAGCGGGTGGTTTAAAGCTTCCAGATGCCATCGTGGTTTCGACAGCAATTCTAAGTAACTCCATCCTGATAACAAAAGACAAAAGGATTAAACACAGGGGCATCGAAATTCTGACTCCGGAGGAGTTCGTTGAGAGATGTCTGGGAGAATAAGAAAAACCATCCTCGCCAGCCATTTCATTGAACTTAGGCTCAGGAGATTGTTGAACTGGTGCTGAAGGCAGTGCTGAAAATTGCTGGAATAGATTTTCCTAAAATTCAGGCTCTGCGGTCAATAAACTACGAAAAATTCGTGGTGGAAGTTGCGAAGAAGGCTTATGACGTGAATAACGTTTTCAATTTTACCAGAGCCTACAGAAAATCTGAACCCCCATCTTTCAAAATCTCCTGCAACCTCTTCCTCCTCTCAATCGCCTCCATCTTCTCTCTGTAGCTACTGTGGTAGCTTATCCTGTGCTTAACATCTTCCCACATCTTTCTCCAGTGATAGAAGTATTCAGATATCTCAAGCTCGTCGCCGAACAGAACGATGTAGTTCTCCATAACAGATGCCTTCACCTTCAAAGGCAAAAGCTCAAAAACACGAACATCGTAAATCGGCTTTGTTTTCCATAGCTCTTTCTGAATCTCAAAATTTCTCTCCCTATCCCTGACCCTCGTTATTACTGCAACATCAATATCCGAGCCCTCCCTGTATTCTCCAGTGACGTAGGAGCCATAAATGACAGCCTCGTATCTGGAAAACTCCCTGAGCTCTTCTCTTATCTGCTCAAGGCTCAATTTTTTCGAGGACATCCTCCACCCTCTGAATAAACCTCAGCAGTAGAGCTTTGACTTCTTCCACAGAGCTAAGTACGAGTTCCTTGTCCACTCTGTTGTATCTGTGCACCAGCCAGTTCCTGAGCCCATTGCACCTTTTCAGGCCTTCTGCAAGCTCTTCATCGATTATGCCAAGCTCTTTTAGCATTTCCACATTCGAGTAATCATCCTCTACCCTCTCACCAAAGTCTTTGACGAGCATTGCGGATATGTCCATGGCTGACTCGATGGAGGTCAGGAGATTGTAAAAAACACCGCTTACCTCAATCGGAGTTTCGGGTCTCTCAGGTATCTCGCTCAACGCTTCAACAATATACTCAATTTTTTCCAGATATCTCTCACGCCTCAACTTTATTCCCTTGTCTCGATTCTATTTATTATTTTTCCTTATTATCTTTCGATTCTTAGCTGGTAAGAGTCCAGCTGAGTTCTTGGGAGTTTTGGTTTTAAGGACTTAAATCACCTCTACCTCCAAACCCTTTCTCTATCTCCATACCTTTGAACGGGCTTTCCCAGTTTAACAGAGTCACTTTCGTGCTCCGTGAGAATGTTGCGGGAGAACTCCGTTCCCCAAGTCCAAAAAGATAGAAATCTACTTAGATGCCGAAAGATAAAAATTATTTGCTTTCCAACCAATAAAAAACCAAAAATCACTCCTCAACACCAAAAACCGACTCGTGAAGCAGCTCCACCACGTCCACAACCTTAACATCAGCCTTCTTAACCTTCACAGCATCCTCAAGCATCATCAGGCAGAAGGGGCACGCCACCGCCAAAACGTCAGCAGCAACAATCCCCGCTTCATCAATTCTCTTCAGAGAGGGCCTGAACTCCACGTCCCTCACAATGTTCCCGCCTCCAGCTCCACAGCATAGAGAGTTCTCCCTGTTCCTCAGCATCTCAACCAGCTCAATGCCGGGAATTGCCCTCAAGACTTCTCTCGGCTCCTCGTACAGCCCGTTGTATCTGCCGAGGTAGCAAGAGTCGTGGAAGGCTACCCTCGCCTCGATAACCTTCCTGAACCTTATCCTCGCCTCCTCGATGGCTTTAAGCAGAATTTCGGATACGTGGTAAACTTCAAGCCCGTAGTCGTTTTTGAAAGTGTTGTAGCAGTGCGGAGAAAGTACAATAACCTTCTTAACCCCGTGCTCCTCAAAAACGGCTGTGTTCTCCTCCTTTAGCAGCTCGAAAAGCCCCTCCTCTCCAACAGCCTTAACGTCATTCCCGCAGCATCCCTCCTCCCTCAGAATGGCAAAGTTAACGCCAGCAGCCTCCAGAAGCTCCCCAGCTTTCCTTGCAACATCGGCAATTCTATCATCCACCACCCCACAGCCCGCAAAGAAGAGATACTCGAAGTCTCCTTCGTCAGCAAACCTGAACTTCCC
>DAINRD010000012.1:0-14901 GCA_036742095.1 Archaeoglobus sp.
AGAAGAAGAACCTGTCCATTCCAGTAATCTCTCTCAGCTTTTCAGCCAGCTGAATTTGAGGAATGGTGTAGTAAAGATTGGAGACGTGCATCAGCTTCTGCATCTGCTCCTTCAAACGCTCGATTAAATGCCCGTTGGAATGACCTATGGAAACGGTTGCGATTCCTGCAACTAAGTCAAGATACCTCTTCCCATCCACATCGTAAACGTAACAGCCCTCGCCCCTTTCAATAATCACTGGCTGCCTTGTGTAGGTCTGAAGAACGTGCTTCTTTTCTCTCTCAATCCAGTCCATGAAAAAAATTTCAGTGAGTTATTAAGTTCATTGCCTAAGGAGTAACTCCCTGTATCTCGATATCAGAAACTCGGGCTCTCTCAACACAGACACGTTGTAAACCGCCACGGCTCCCAGTAAATCCCCCTTCTCAATTCTACCCCCTCTTGGAGAGAGAACCACAGCGTGAGTGATTGTTCTGTCTTCCTCGACCATTTTTGGAGGTGAGAGAGAAGTCAGGTCAACAACAGCACCTGCTGCGTGGTTGAAGGATGTTAGTGGTTGAGGAATGGTGCTTGCAGGGAACTCCAGTTCCATTATCCGTAAAACCTTCACCTCGCCTTCCCTGAGCTCAACGCTTTCATTGGCGATAACGGGCTCGAACTTACCTATTCTGCTCCTCTTGAAGCTGAAGGGCGTAACAGCAATCCTCTCTCTTCTGACCTTTCCATCCTTCCAGTATACGTGGTTGGCCTCAACCCTTCTGACGAGGTACTGCAAAAGTCTCGCTGCCCTTTCGCCAGCAGAAATGTAGTAAACATTCAGCACTCCAAGCAAATCTCCCCGTTCTATTTTTCCGTCAAAGACGGGCAAAAAGATGGCGTGGGTGATGAGTTTTCTATCCTCAACTGCTCTGGGTTTTCCGAAGTGGGCGATGTCGAGGACAGTTCCCATTGCATGCCTCATAACTGCCATTGGAACAGGAGTGGTATTTTCTGGAAGTTCAACGTTCTCTATTCTAATCATCCTCACTTCTCCTTTCCTCACCTCCACGTCTTCTCTCGCTATGATTGGGTACCACTCGCCCAAATGCCATCTGCTGTACCAGTACTCCCTCAGCTTCCTCCTCTCCCTGAAAACCTCACCATTCTTTCTGAAAACAATATTTGCTTCAAACTCCTTCAAGGACACATTGACGCTGGGCTCTTCAATAACGCCAACATTTTCAGCAGGTGCAATATTCATGGGATACACTTTGACGACTCCAATCAGGTCGTCTATGTGTATAACCCCGTCCTCTACCGGAAGAAAAGCAACGGCCGTAATCCTTTTTTCCTCCTCAATTCTGGAAAGTTTTTCACCATAAACGTCAAAGACCATTCCAAGTGCATGTCTGAGTATTGAAAGAGGAGAAACAGCTGTTTTTGGCGGTAAAGTTATCTTATTCACCTTTATTACCACTGGCTTACCCTTTTTTAGCTCCACCTCCTGTTTTGAAATGAGCAGCTTCCAGTAGGCTTTAGCGGCTGTTTTAAAGTATGCAGAAAAGACTTCTGCAATCCCCTCTTCCACCTCCAACTCATCTTCGGGTTTCCAATAAACCGTTCTAACTTTCATAATAATTAATTAGCTTAAACCTTAAAAATTTTTGCGGTAAGCTTTTTTGAGCTTAACTGATACTGAGAGCATGGACAAAAGGATAGTAGCGGCGATAATTTTTGTGGTGATTTTTTCTACAGGTAATATTTTCCTCTACGAGAGGTGGCAGGAAAGTGAGATGAAATACAGCTTGCTAAAAGTGGAATATCTCACCCTTCTTGAGGAGAGAGACAAGTGCTACTTACAGCAGGCAAATTCATCGGAAATTCTGCAAAAGTGCACGGAAAAAGTAAGTAAAATTTCTGAGGAGAAAGAAGAGGTTGAAAAAGAGCTCCAATCACTGAAAAGCCTAATATCCTCAAATCCTGAAAAGTGGACTGTGGAAATTGAAGGTACCCTTGATGAGAGGCTCGAAAAAGTAAAAGATGTTATCCACGACTCTGTCAATTCCCCAGTGCTCATTCGCTTTGCAGAAATGATAGAGGTCTCAAACGCTGTATACCTCAATGGTGAGAGGTTTTCCTTTGATTACGTAGAAGATCAGGCAATTTTTGGAGAGAGGGATGCGGTGGTCAATCCTGAATGGTTCATGGTTCACAGAGTGGGAGATTGCGACGACGTTGCGACTTCCATGGCAACAATACTGAAAATCAAGGGTTATGACGTGAAATTCTGCGTTGGACAAAGAGAGGGAGAGAGTGGGGATTCAAAGCATGCGTGGGTGAGGATTGGAGAAGAGGACATTGACTACCGCTACTGCATCAATGGTGTGTGCGAAATGGAGAAGGGATATTTCGGAAATGTGGCTGAAAAATGTGTGGGTGTTTAGAGGAGCTCTTTTAGTTTCTTTTTGTAGTAATCAAGGGCCTCCTCAATGTATTCTCTGCTGAGCTTTCCATGCATGGATGGCGTTTCAAAAACCCTCTCAGGTATTTTGAGGGAATCCACATCAAAGCCCATCGCCAACTTTAACCTTGCCTTCTCCCTGTAAATTTCCCTTCCAAGCTCCATGAGCTCATCTTCCGTCATTGACCTCCCAAGAGGTTCGAATGCCTTAGAAATAATTTCAGCAGTGTAAATGCCCCTTGCGAAGAAGCATACGACGAGGCTCGAAAGAACCTGTCTCCAGCTTTCTTCCTCTATAAGTTTATCGACTGTTTCCTGTGGTGAAAGGTCCTTAACTTTCTGATCAAGGCTGTAACCAGCTGAATCGAGATGGGAGTGTCGCATTCCGGTAATGTAACCAAGAACCGCTCCATAACCGGTGTGGTAGCCGGGCATCTCGTTACCACCAAAAGCCATGGCAAAATTCTCGCCACCGTAAACTCTCGCAGCCTGCTCGACACCCATTGCGAGGGTTTTGTAGAAGTCTGTGGGTTGCTCGTAGAGAAAGTCCACAGCCTTTAAATACCCTTCAACGTTTCCGAAAGATAGCTTTACTATGGTGTCCTTCTCTCCGATTAATCCTCTTTCAAAGGCTTCAGTTGCCCATGCAAGGCAAACTCCGGTGCTCATCGCATCGAGCCCGTAGCTTTCAACTCTGTGTATCAGTCTGAGCAGCTCATCCCTTTTCCCGATACCAAGCATTGAACCGAGAGAATAAACAAGCTCGTAGTCGTAGGAAATCATTATCGTTCTGAAGAAGTAAGGCTCGTTCTCGTAGGGAAGCCTGAGAGCGGCGAGATGGATGCACGCAACAGGGCAGTGACTGCATGCGATTCTCCTACCAAGATTGTACTCTGCCAGAGCCTCTCCACTGATTTCCTCAGCTTTCTCAAAATTTGAGGATTTCAGATTTCTTGTCGGAAGAGCATTTAACTCGTTAAGGGGGATGACGTTACCAGCTGTTCCGAGAAGGTGATACTTTTTCATAGCGTCGGACTCGACTGCTAAACGGTATATTTCATCGTAAATCTCCCTGAACCCCTTCGCATCTGCAGGAAGATACTTTTTCCTACCCCTAACGATTAATGCCTTCAGCTTTTTGCTGCCGAAAACCGCTCCCAAACCAAGCCTCCCAAAGTGCCTGTATGTTTCCGTTGTAACGCAGGCATACCTGACCAGCTTCTCACCAGCCCCTCCTATTCTCATCATCGCCCTTATTCCCCTTCCCCCCTCGTTCTCGGAAATAATCCTGCCGACTATCAGGGAGTCGGGAATCCCCCAAAGAACCCTTCCATCTCTGAAGTGGACCTTTCCATTCTCGACAACAAGATAAACGGGTTTCTCGCTCGCTCCCTTTATTACAATCGCCCCGTAACCAGCACATGCCATGGAGGTTGCTGTTCTACCGCCCGCATGGCTCTCTCCGAGGTTTCCCGTCAGAGGACTTTTGAACAACGCCACAGTTTTGGAGGCGAGAGGATAAGCGGGGGTGAAGGGGCCAATGGCAAGGACAATCACGTTATCGGGAGAGAGTGGGTCGGCCTCTGGCTTCAGGTGTTCTTTAAGAAGCTGTACCGCCACTCCAGTTCCCCCAATCCACCTTTCGAAAAGTTCTGGACGATGTTCAATTTCGTAAGTGTAGTCATCCAGGTTTATGATGAGTACTGAATCCCTCATGCCTCCACCTCTCTGAATGCTATGACACCGTGGGGACAGTAATCAGCGCAGTAACCGCAGTGAATGCAGACTGCTATCTTTCCATCCTCCCTCACAAAAATGGCGTTAAGTGTGCAGGCTTCAACGCAGTAGTGGCATCCAAGGCACAGTCTTTCAATAAAAACAACTCCTCCACCCTTCTTTGGCTTTAAAGCCCCGGTTGGACAGACCTGCGCACAGGGTGGCTCAGGACAGGAGCGACAGAAAATTACTGTGGCTCCCCTCTCAAACCCACTGAGACTCACGGGGAGAATTGCAGAGCTGCTGTTGCCAATTTCAGGTCTTTTTGCAAACTTCCTTGCACACGCAAACATGCACAGTCCACAGCCCACGCACTTCTCAATATCCTCAACCACGAGCCGTTTCATACTCATCAACCACCATTTCAAATTCGTAAACGAAATCATCTTCTTTCCCCCTGTCGATAATGCAGGCAGCGGCGATTTTATGCGTCGCATCTGCAAAACCACCAACAGCTTCACTGGCTTTGGGGATTAGATAATCGAGTCCCGGCATCTCAGCCTTCAGGACTCTTCTTTCAAGTGAAGTGGGTATCCTCGCACTGACCTTAACCGCCTCCCATTCTATTTCTCCAAGGTCCGGTACAAAATTTGGCTTGTTCTGGAAGCCAATCAGGTAGAGGTCATCTCTAAGGAAACTCATGTCCTTTATGAGCTGACAGAACTCCCCAACCATCTTCATGCCCATCGGGGAAAAGAAGTCCTTTACGTGGAACCACTGGACATGATTTCCAATCCTCAACTCGCCCTCCTTAAGCCTGACAATCATCTGCTGGAATTTCTCCTCTTTCATCCTCTCAAGCTCTTCGACTTTTTTGAGAGTTTTCTCGTCAAATCCATTAAAGCAAGCCTCAATTCCCAGCTTATAGCCCCTTTCTTCGTACCCCGCCGCACCCAAAGTCGTCAGGCGAGGTGCAAAGGTGTCAGCAAACTCACCAAATTTATCGATAAAGTATCTCTCCCTCGCACCTTCGAACCTCAACTTAATCTGATTCTCATCTATTGCCTCTTGCAGAGCAAATCGGTCGAAACCGAGTACGCCACCGCTTCTATCGTGATAATCTCCCACACTGCCCAGAACAGCTATATATGCGTATTTTATAGCCTCATCCCCCGCTATTGCCCGGAAAAAGAGATAGTTGAGAGTTGATGCTGAAACAAAAACGTCTCCCGAAATGGAAAGGAGCTCCGGGTCGAAGACGTGAACATGCTCACTCTCAACATCCTTGGCTGGATGGTGGTCTATAATCAGCACCTTGCTCCTTCCGGCGTTTATTCTGTCTATCATATCTGCAGCAAGGCCAGCAAGGTCTGTGTAAATAATCATTCCATCTCTGCCTTCGTGAATTCTTTCAACAACTGCCGGATAAACCTTCTCAATACAAATTAGTTCCACATCTTTTCCAAGGTATTCTGACACCTTTTTCAAAAGAGCTGCAGAACATATACCATCTGCATCGTTGTGGTGCACCACTGTTATTTTGTCTCCCGGAAAGCTCTTTATTAGGTCAGCAGCTCTGTCAACCCACTCAAAAAACTCTGTATGGAGAAACTCCTTCATGTTAATAAATAGCTGAAAACATACAAAAATTTTTCTTAACGAAGATGAATACACTCACCTGCATATATTCTCCTTCCATCTACAATAATAGAGCCATCCTCGGCTATCCCCTCAGCTTTGCCCCTGATCTCCCCTCCAGTTGTTATCACCTTAACTTCCTTGCCTATGGTCGTGCACAGGCCTTCAATCTCCCTTCTCAATTCATCCCATCCACCGCCGAGAAGTTTTTTGTAATTTCTGTGGAAGTTTGAAAGAACCCTTTCGAAAACCTCCTTTCTCGAAATACTGTGGAACTGGGATATGCTGGCTGCATTGATGCCCTCTGGAACTGGATTGCGGACGTTGATGCCAATTCCCACAATCACGAGAGGATTCTCGATCTCCCCGTATAGCTCGGAAAGAATTCCACAAACCTTTCTGCCTCTCAGGAGAATGTCGTTTGGCCATTTTATCTCTGCCTCGGGAATCGCCTCCGCAACACTGAGTCCAGCTACTAAAGTTATTTTTGGCAATTCGGAGTAATCAAGGGGAGGAGAGAACGTCATTGAGAAGTAAAGTCCACCTTCCTCACTAATCCAGCTTCTCCCATATCTTCCCTTACCAGCAGTCTGCTTGTTTGCGAAAAACAGGCAGCTGGGCTTTCCATACTCCTTTGCCCTTTCATTGGTCGAATCCGTTTCATCGAAGTAGTGTACTTCTTCAAATCCATTTTTAAAGGATATTTCAGCCACCTTATAGGGATTTAACTCTTTTTCCCCCTGAATTCTGTATCCCTTTCTGTCAGATGATACCTCTACGCCGTTCTCCCTCAGTCTCTGAACTGCCTTCCAAACTGCCGTTCTCGTTATGCCAAGCTCATCAGCAAGCCTCTCACCCGATACAGGCTTTTCAGACAAAATCGTGTATATTTTGTAATCTGTTGAATCCCTGACAACTCGCATATCCTATCTTTACCATAACCTTAATAAACCCTTTTTGTGGGTGTATTCTGAGGGCCCGTGGCTCAGCCTGGTCAGAGCGCTCGCCTGATAAGCGAGAGGTCCGGGGTTCGAACCCCCGCGGGCCCATTCAATTGGGCCTGATTATGGCTTTTCTATCTGGCTATCAAGGAGCGATTAAGCCAATCATGTGAAGGTACAGACTCAAAAAAATTAATAGGGCAATTTGTAGTGCTCAACTACAATCTCGTCCAATCCAATTTTTTCCAGAACTTTTAAAGGAACCTGCATGGACACCTGGACAATTCCAGGCAGTCTTCCAATTTCCACTGCACCGCTTATGGTTACCCTGTTTTTAACCTCTTCAAGGGTCATATCAAACATCTTGGCAGCTCTTTCGAAACCTTTGATTGCCGCTTCATTTATGGTAGGTCCGGAACCTATGACCTGCAGTGGCGCTACGGGCTCCGCTTCAATTCCAAATTTCCTCGCAAGGCTCTGCACGTTATCCCACTCATCCTTTTTCCAGGGTTTTGCAAGCGGTGGTAAATCCTCCTCGGGAGGCAGCAATATGGGGCCTTTGATGTCCGCATTTTTCAGAAGCGAAACTTAGGTAGTGAGTGCCACTCCCAGGCGTTTTCGGCAATCAATCTGGCCGTTTCCTCATTTACCGTGACTCCAACTCCGAGGTCGTGATCGAAAACGATGGTGTAGCCATTAACAACTTTGAAAGGTGATGCGGGAGACCCGCATTTCCTGCATCTCACAGCATCTTCTCCAATTCCGCTTACCTCGAACTCCGGCCACGGTTCGTTGCACGCGGGGCATTTTTTGGCCACATATGGGTCCCCAACAAAGGCGCCATCCCTGAAGGCATCAACCCCTGAACAGGCCGCCTTCGAAAGGACTCTTATCCTTTCTATCTTTAAAACCAGCGCATCTCCCACCTCTGCTTTTTCGACGGCAACGGGAACGTTAACCTCGTGGCCTCCCCTGATTGTCGGAGTTATCATCGGCCCCCAGCATCCCGGTGAAGTTACAAAGGTTATTTTTCCTCCATCAGCCAGAGGACCCATCATTTTTGAGTGGGGCCCGATAATCCCATTTGTTTGCACATCGTTGAATATCACCCCCCTGAATGGAAATTATTGTTCCATCAAATACAAAAATATATCGGAATCAATACTGCCAAAGTGTGTTAGCTGCTTTAACTTTCAAGATGTCTCAGTTCTGGATGAGAACGGAAATTTTCTCCATCTGATGCTGTAAAATACAGGAGAATGCGGGTCGCAGCCAATTACTTCTGACTTCTCTTAACGAACCCTAAACCTCAACGACCTTCAACTACTTCAATGGCGAGCTCAATACCGCGCTTTAAGGCTTCGAGGTCGTCGTCTATCCCCATTTGGCCTTTAAAATCGTCAATATCAAAGCAGGCCATATAAACTTCCATTACCTCATCCTCTCCCAAGTCCCTTTCAGCCCTGTTTTTTGCTGCAATTAACTGGAAAAAGAGGTCATTCATGATGATATACTCGGCAGCATCTTGGTCATCAACCCACTCCTCTGGAGACCATTTTTTGACTTCCAGATGGCCAAGACAGAACTCTTCTTTCAGCAGGTAGTACTGCACCTCTTCCCCAACCCGAACTCTGGCGAGGGGGTAGAGTCTGCACGACGTGGGACGGTTGGCATAGATGCTGCACCCCCTTTCAGTAACAAAGGGACAACTGCCATCGGGGAGCATCTTCAAAACCACCACCGGCAGTCCTGTTGCCATTCCAACGTGCATTGAAGTGTACTTTTCAAGAAACTCCCATGTTTTCATCTCCAGGCCTCTCGCCATCCTCAGAATGTCATAGGGTGTTAGAGCGAGACTCAGATTCTTGCAACACTCATTAAAGCATTTTATGCCTGGGTAGCAGGCGAAGTTAAAAATGTCAACGGGTTCAAGTTCCTGCATAAAATTAAATTAGAGCCCGACGAAGTCTTCGGGCTTGGGCATTTCGAGCTTCAAACCTTTCCTCTTTCTGACTTCCATTACAAAGTCAGTAAAGAGGTTTTGAGGTACAAGCTCAAATCCTGCGTGCTCAGTGCTCCAGATAGCCTTTCCTGACGTGGCTCCTCTAATTGCTCCTGCAAATCCAAACATCTCCTTGACTGGAGCCTTTGCTATCACCGTCACCATGTCTCCCTCAGTCTTCATCTCCATAACCTGCCCTCTCCTTCCCTGAATCTCTCTCGTTACAGCGCCCATCATGTCCTGCGGGACTGTGATGAATATCTTCTGGTATGGTTCGAGCAATGCTGGATTTGCCTGCAGCATGGCTGCGAAAATTGCAGACCTCACTGCAGGGATAACCTGAGCCGGTCCTCTGTGCACGGCATCCTCGTGAAGCTTACAGTCAACGAGCTTCACTTTGAGCCCCATCACAGGCTCTCTCGCAATCGGCCCCGCTCTCATCGCCTCCCTGAAACCCTCAAGGATCAGTTCCATCGTTTCGTTGAGGTACTGAATACCTTTCGTAACATCGCAGAAGAGGTTGCCCTCGTAGTACTCCTCTGCCCCAGCTGCCTCCTCGCTCGTTAGGCCGGCTTCCTGAAGTATTCTTCTTCTCTCCTTCTTGTCCATCTTCATGTCGACCTCGCCCTCCTTGAACAGCTGGATGACCTTCTCTGGCAGCGGTTCGACTACGATGTAGAATCTGTTGTGCTTGTTTGGAGACTTACCCTCCACTACTGGAGAGGTCTTGGTAACGGTCTCCCTGAACACCACAATGGGTGGTGACGTGATGACCTCAAGCTTGTAATCTCTCCTGATTTTCTCAACTTTGACCTCAAGGTGAAGCTCTCCCATACCGCTAATGAGGTGCTCACCCGTCTCCTCGTTGAGCGTGATGTGGAGTGTTGGGTCTTCTTTCGCGAGTTTCCTCAGCACTTCAATGAGCTTTGGCAAGTCCCTCGGGTTCTTAGCTTCGATGGCCATTGTGACGACAGGCTCACTGTAGTGCTTGATGCTCTCGAAGGGTGTTAGATTTTCAATTGTTGTGCAGGTTGAACCCGCAACAGCATCCTTCAGACCAATCACCGCAACGATGTTTCCAGCGGGAATCTCGTCAACCTCAACTCTCCTTGGGCCCATGTAGAGACCAACAGTCTGAATTCTGTTCTTTGATTTCCTGTCTACGACGAATAGCTCCATTCCCGGCTTGATTGTTCCGCTGTAAAGTCTCCCTACTGCAACCTCACCCGCCTGCAGTTCGACAACGATTTTTGTAATCATCAACGCCACGGGCCCCTTGGGGTTACACTTGACCATTGCCTGACCTACATCGCTGTTAACGTCTCCTCTCCATATGACCTTGATTCTCTCCTTCTGAGCCTCAATCGGAGAAGGAAGGTGCCTAATAACCATGTCGAGGACTGCCTGATAAAGCGGGCTCTTCTTGGCGAGCTCCTTAATCTTACCCTCCTTGATGTACTCGATAACTTCCTTAAAACCAATTCCAGTCTTCTTCTGAGCCGGAACGCTGACAGCCCAGTTGTAGAGCGCTGAACCAAAGGCTGCACTTCCGTTGGCAACGTCAACCTTCCATTCCGAATACTTGTCTGGCCTCATTGCCTTGATGAGCTTGTTTACCTCCGTGATTACCTTGATAAGCCTCTCCTGCATCTGCTGCGGTGTCAACTCAAGCTCCTTGATAAGTCTGTCAACCTTGTTGACGAAGAGAACCGGTTTGACGTTCTCCTTCAAGGCCTGCCTCAGAACTGTCTCAGTTTGTGGCATCACGCCTTCAACAGCATCAACGACGACAATGACACCGTCAACAGCCCTCATCGCCCTCGTAACGTCTCCTCCAAAGTCCACATGCCCGGGGGTGTCGATGAGGTTGATGAGGTAATCCTTTCCTTCATACTCGTGAACCATCGAAACGTTTGCGGCATTGATGGTAATTCCCCTTTCCTGCTCCTGTTCGTCGAAGTCAAGGTAAAGCTGCTGTCCTGCAAGCTCCTCGCTTATCATTCCTGCTCCAGCAAGAAGGTTATCGCTCAGCGTCGTTTTTCCGTGGTCAATGTGGGCGACAATTCCGATGTTTCTTATGAATTCGGGTTTCCACATTAACTCCTTAATCTTGTCAACTTTCTTTGCTCTGGCCATTGAAATCACCTCGCTGACTTGGCGACTCTCTCAACCTCTTCTTTCTTCGCCACTGCAAAACTCCTGCTCTCGTTGTTTGCAGCAGCAATAATCTCATCCGCCAAACACTGGGCGATGCTTCTCTTGGACTTGAAAGCAGCCCTCCTCGCACCCTCGGCGATGTTTCTGAGGGCAATATCAACTCTCCTTGAACTTGAGGTGTCAACGGCCTTGGGAACGGCTATACCGCCATACTTCAACCTTACAACCTCTTCCCTTGGCCCTGCGTTTACAATAGCATCAACAAGAACCTGAATGGGATTCTTCTTTGTCTTCTTCTCAATAATCTCAAAAGCCTCCTTAACTATGTTGTAGGCGAGAATCTTCTTCCCCGTGTTGTGACCCTTCCTCATCACTTTGTTTATCAGCCTCTCGACAATGAACACCTTCTGCTTTGCAAACGGAACGTTTGCATGCCTCCCGTGGTTGTGCGGAACGTACTTTGGCTCAAGGCTTATGTAGTTCCCCAGAGCTGGATCATTGACTTGAACCTCGCTTGGATCATACTTGCCAAAAACCCGTAGTTCTTCCTTTGTAAAACCGTATTTCATGTCTTCACCTCAGTCTCTTCTCCTTTCTGCCCCTAACAAGCTCTCTGAGGCTGGTGTTGTTTACCTTCACTACCTTGTATCTTACTCCCGGAATGTCACCCATGCTCCTGCCCATTCTTCCCCCGATCTTCTCAACGATGACCTCATCGTGCTCGTCAATGAAGTTGATGGCACCATCTCCGGGGCAGAAGGCTGTAATCTGCCTGCCGTTCTTTATTAGCTGGACTCTGACAGCCTTTCTGATGGCCGAGTTCGGCTGTCTCGCCTCGATACCAATCTTCTCCAGCACAATTCCTCTCGCCATCGGCGCTCCTTCCAGCGGGTCAGCTTTGGCAGCTAAACCAAGAGTTCTTCTGACGAACCTCCTGTCGCTCCACCTGAACTTCTTCCTGTTTTCCATGAGCTTTCTCGCAGCGAATAATCCTCTACCCATATCCATCACCTTACTATCACATCTTCAATATCGTGATGCCTCTTAGCCAGTTCTTTGGCTTTATTAATGTTTTTACCCCCTTTTCCAATCACTATTCCTTTTAAATCTGGACTTACACTTACCTGAGCTATTTTCATTCCTTCTTTTTCCATTAATTTGACATTAACCTTAATGGGTTTAAAAATATTGGCAATGAACTCAGCCGGGTCGTCTGAGTGCTCAATGATTTCTATTCGCTTCCCTATTAGCTCCCTTGCCCTCTCGACGTTGATTCCGCCCTTGCCTATTGCAACACCCATGTGCCCTCTTCTAACAACAAAAACGACCTTGTCGTCGTAAACAAGACAGTCCTTGACGCTCGCTCCTGTCAGATTTTCAAAAAGAGTGAGATACCTAATGCCCTCTGCTGACAGCTTTACTCCCATGTGGGACCCCCGTTCAGATCTCTTCAGTTATGGCCATTGCAGCAACACTGAAGGGTTTGCCACAGAAAGCCCCTAGCTCCATGTTTGTTCCGTTGTAGACCAGAATCTTGACGTCGTAGCTCTTTATCTTTTCAAGTACTTCCTCCGGGCAGTTTGATGCAACAATGACTGCCTTTGCTTCTCCCTTTTGCAGTGATTTCAAGGTGCTCTTACTACCCAGCCTGTATCCTCCAGTTTTCAATACCGTCCTTATCAAACTTTCTACATCCGTCATTTCTTACCCCCCAATTTTAATACGAGTTCTACATCTCCCGTTCCAAGCTTTATGGGCTGCCCTACAATTATGTTTTCAGTTATACCTCTCAGATAGTCCTCTTCACCCCTTATAGCTGCATCGAGCAAATTATTCACAGTCATTTCGAAAGCAGCTCTCGCTAAAATGCTCTGCTTCTCTCCCGCTACACCGTGCCTTCCTATCTGTCTCAACTCTCCGTCGGCAGTCATAACATCCGCCACCAGCATTATATGTCTGACGTCCACCTCAAGACCCTGCTCCTCCAAGGTCTCGATGGCCTCCTTAATTATTGCATTCCTTGCCGCCTCAATCCCCAAAACCTCATATATCTCGTATATGTTATTTGTGGTTGTGCGGGTGAAGTCCACACCCTTAACCTTCATTATCTTCTTCAAATTGGAGCCCTCAGTGTAAAGAACATACTCATCATCCTCCTTTCTGATGATCACCCTCTTTATCTCCTTGAGACCCATTATAACTGTGTCCCTAAGCTTCTCAAAAGCGGACATCAGTGCCTTGTAGGAGGGCTCTGTAATCTGAATCACAAAGCTCCCATCTTCTGCCTCCTCCACGTCAGTCTTCAATGCTTTCCCAATTTTCGCTTTAAGGTCTTCAGCACTGAGCCCCTTCCTCTCCAACGCCTTGTGGTCAGGTCTGACGATAATCGTAAATCTCCTGATATCCACTTCAATGTCCGCAACATCCTTGACATACGTTGCTTCAATTCTGTTCGCCACCTCTCTTGCCTTTTCCCTGTCCTTGGCGTATTCAGGAAGGAGCCTAATGGTCATCATCGGTGTTGAGGGGTTCTTTCTGACGTCAAGGATCTCAATCAGTCTCGGAAGGCCAAGAGTAACGTTGATTTCAGCAACACCAGCATAGTGGAAGGTTCTCATTGTCATCTGAGTTCCGGGCTCACCTATGGACTGTGCTGCAACAATTCCTGCAGCCTCGCCTGGCTCCATCAGATTGGCTAGATAAGCCTGAAAGCATCTCTCAACAACTTTCTTCGCCTGAGCCTTCTTCAAACCATGCTTTTCCAGCTCGGCCTTAATTTCTTCTTTAACAGCAGGAGGGAAAGGATAATCCTTCAAAATTGAATCGTAATCTACCTTACTCATTTTTCACCTCCCCTACAACCTCCCTGATGATTCTCCTAATGTCAACCGGCTTACCTCTGAAGCTTCTCATTGGATCAATTCCGTCTTCGCCGTATCTGAACTGCACAACCGCTCCTGAAGTCTGCTCCCTCACCGTGCCGTCATACTCAACCTTGAGGTCCTGCAGAGCGTTGATCATTCTCCTCTGCAGATAACCAGACTGAGAGGTTCTAACCGCTGTGTCAACCAGACCCTCTCTACCACCCGCAGCATGGAAGAAGAACTCCACTGGAGAGAGGCCTTTCTTGTAGCTGCTCCTTACAAAGCCCCTTGCCTCAGCTCCAAGGTCTCCGGGCTTGAAATGGCTGAGGGTTCTGTTGGTGTAGGTGTAACCCCTGCTGATTCTCTCTCCTCTCACTGACTGCTGGCCAATACAGGCTGCCATCTGGGTTAAGTTGAGCATCGAACCCCTTGCACCACTAACAGCCATTATAACTGCTGCATTATCCATGCCGAGGTGTCTCTGGGCAATCTTACCGGCTCTATCTCTTGCCCTTCCAAGAACCTGCATTATTCTCATTTCGAGAGTTTCCTCAATGCTTCTTCCCGGCATGGGCTCCAGATCTCCTCTCCTGTAAGCATCGATCAGCCTGTTGACTTCATTTTCAGCATCCTTTAAAACTTCTTCAATCTGCTCCACCGCTTCATGAGGTATGTCCTCATCGTCTATTCCAACGGTGAAACCCAGTTTGCTGATAATTCTGATCGCCAATTGCGTCATGTCATCGATGAATTTCTTCGCCCTTTCTTTTCCGTACTTTCTCGCAATCTCATCAATTATTATCCCTTTAAACGCACCCACAGCCTTTTCATCAATAGTACCTTTCAGCAGTTTTCCACTCTCGATGATAACATAGGCGTCGTATTCGCAATCAGCCCCTTTACACTCCTCACAGCCCTGACAGATTTCAGCCTTGAACTCCAGTGTAATCTCGGGCAGAATGAAGCTGAAAATTTCCTTACCCGTGTATTCATCCTTCACAGGAATTTCGGAGATGTCCACAGCCCTCAACAACTCCATTGCCTCTTCTCTGTTGAACTTCTTTTCTCCCCTCGTCAGCAGGTAGAGGCCGCTGATGTGGTCGTGAATCCCTCCAATAATCGGCCCGCCAAATCTGGGGGAAA
>DAINRD010000013.1:0-8548 GCA_036742095.1 Archaeoglobus sp.
GGCGGAGATTCTCGTTGATTCTGTAAGGAGAAAAATCAGCCCGAATAAGTGCTCCAGTGAGGAATGGTTGAGGGTTATGGAGACGGCCCACAGCCTGAAAATGCCGACTACAGCAACAATGATGTTCGGGCACGTGGAGAGCGACGCTGACATAGTGGAGCACCTCATAAAAATCAGAGAACTGCAGGAAAAAACTGGAGGATTCACGGCCTTCATACCATGGACCTTCCAGCCGGGAAACACGGAGCTTTACGCTGAAATCAAACGTCCCGTTTCGCCCCTCAGATACCTGCAGGTTTTGGCGATTTCAAGAATTTTGCTGAACAACTTCAGGAACATTCAGGCTTCATGGCTAACTCAGGGGTTTGAGATTGCAACTCTCAGCCTATTCTTCGGGGCAAACGATTTTGGCGGGACGATGCTGGAGGAGAATGTTGTGAGAGCTACGGGGAAGGAGTTCAGACCAGCAAAAATTGAGGAAATTGTTAGAGCTGTAAAGGCTGTGGGAAGGCCTGTTGCGCTGCGTGATACCTACTACAACATTCTGGAGTGGTTCTGATGCCAGTTGAGAGTTTCAAGGAGATTGCGGAAAAACTGGGAGTTGAGATGGAGTTTGAGGAAATTGATGCAGCCAGAATCAAGCTTGATCCAAGGGCGAGATGGAAGTGCATGTTCGGCTGCGAAAGTTACGGAATGCCCTCCTGCCCTCCGAACGTTCCCGATTTTGATGAATGCGAGAGGTTCGTGAGGGCTTACAGAAGGGCCTACCTGTTCAGGTTCAGGGTTAAAAGCAAAGAAGATGTGAGAAGGGCGCAGGAGTTCATGCTTGAAGCTGAGCTGAGCTTAAAAAAGCCCTTCGCCTTTGCTACCTTTCCCGGCAGTTGTATGCTTTGCGATGAGTGCAACGGGAGGTGCAGCAGAGTCAGACCGTCCCTATCAGCCCTCTGCATTGACGCTTCAAGCCTTGCAGTCAAAGACGAAATGGTAGCTCTGCTTTTCGTTGATTGAGCAATGCAAATACTGCTAAAACTGCAAGAGTTTCGGCAAGGGAGACTGGAAAGGCGTAAGTCGCAAATTGGGCTTTTAAAATCAGCAGTGCAATGCCTCCCACTGCAGCAGGAACTAAAACGAGGAAGAAGGAGATTAGAGTTGCGATTATCGCCTCTAAATTTACCGGCTCACTCGTCAGTCGCCGGGAAAACTGCACTGCAACGAGAACCACGGCAAAATCCTGTGGGAAAGAGGGACAGGGAGTTAGCCAAATTTTCCCCTTTGTAAATCACCACAGCCACAACGATGTTCACGGAGATGAAGTAAATCACCAGCCCATCAAGAATTTTCGAGAGCTTCATTTCCCAGTCTGTCAGAGGGAGGGTAGAAACGTAGCTGCTCCTTTCAAGGCTCATGAAGCTTGAGACGGTAATGGCGAGGAAGATCTGGAGGTACAAAACGCTCGCCACTTCTGAAAGTTTTATGTTAAAGACAAGCTGCATTAAGGCGCTGTATATCGGAAGCAATGCAATAACAAAAAGCTGAGGATTTCTGAAGAGTTGCTTGAAGTCCTTTATAGTCAGGGCTGCCATTTTCCCTCTCCTTTTTATTTTCCATCCCCTCAAGCTGCTGTAGTGCTTGCAACCTCCTCCTTGGAAAGTTCTCTGACGCCAAAGAAGAAGAGAAGAGTGATGACGGCAAAATAAAAGAGGCTAAGGGCTGTGTATTTAGCATTAAGGGGCTGAGAAATCCAGAGTCCATACGAG
This sequence comes from Archaeoglobus sp., assembly GCA_036742095.1. GTDB lineage: Archaea > Halobacteriota > Archaeoglobi > Archaeoglobales > Archaeoglobaceae > Archaeoglobus. The sequence continues at coordinate 1,758 of DAINRD010000013.1, forward strand.
ATGGGAAAGAGGAAGTCGTAGGCCTCGTAATTGTTGAAAGCCATCAGGTAGATGACAAGCTGGTTTATGAGATAAAGCCCGTAGATTGAAACCAGCCAGGCGATTAAGCCAAATATACGGAAAAATGCGGCCCTCAAAGACCTCCCGGTCTGAATGTTCCCCAGCCTTTTACCGAGAAGTATTACAATGCTCAAAGCCCCCATAACCACCGCAAGATATCCCAGAGGCGCTAAAAAAGTCCAGCGGGATTCCTCGTTCCCACGAGAATTAGAAGGGAGAGGAGAGCAACAACAGCGGGCCAGTCAAACAGCCTGAAAAATCCGTAAAATCTCACCTTTGAAATGTCATTGCGAGAAAGAAAGGTGTGCATGTAGCTCAAATCGACCTGAATGTAGCCATGGGCGTAAGCGGTGCCGAACATAAGGAAAAAGAAAAAGAGAGAGAGGAGAGAGGAGGCGTAGCTGACCTTATCGTCAAAAAAGGCGGGTCCTATGAAATCAGGGCGGCAAAGGTGAAGATTATCTTCATGAGAAGGGCATTGTACCTGATCCACTTGGTGACTCTCGACAGGTCATGATAGACTGCAGCAGCGTTCCTCACCGCAGCCTCCACGAAGCTCAGATCCGAAAGCTCATAAAGCGGAGATAACCTTCTCAAGACTTTCATGCTGGCCGGTGATTTTCAAAAACGCCTCCTCCAATGTCCCGTAAGACTTAAGCTCCTTCATACTGCCTTCTGCAATCTTCAATCCCCTGTTGAGAATTATCACTCTGTCCGCAAGCCTCTCAGCTATCTCAATTATGTGCGTTGAAAGCAGTATTCCACCGCTTTCAGTTTTTCTGGCCATCACTTCTTTCAGAACTCTGGTAGAGAAGGCATCAAGGCCGTTTAAGGGCTCATCAAGCAAAAGGTAGGGTGGTTCGTGAAGCAAAGCTGCAACCACAGCAAACTTCTTCTTGTTCCCCATAGAGAGTGAGATGATTGGCTTGTCCATCTGATCCTCCAGCCTGAAAATCCTGACGTACTTCTCAACTCTCTTTGCTGCCTCCTCACCGAGCTTTCTCACTGATACCAGAAAGCTGAAGAACTCTTCAGGCGTGAGGTGGTCTATCAGCTTTATCTCCTCGGGAACGAAGCCAAAGAGGGTCTTGGCTTCTTTTGTGTTCGCATCAACGCCATCAATCTTTATCTCCCCCTCGTATTCCACTATGCCGACAATGGACTTCATTATGGAGCTCTTTCCGGCTCCGTTTGGTCCGAGAATGGCTACAAACTCTCCTCTTTCAACTGTGAATCCAACATTGCTGACAGCCGTCGTTTTTCCATACCTCACCATAAGGTTGTTAACAGCTATCACGTCAAATGTGCTGTAGCATATTTATAGTTTGCGAACAACCTTGCCGGGATTGAGGATGTTTTTTGGGTCAAAGAGGAGCTTGATTCGCCTCATCAGCTCGAACTGCTCTGGAAACAGCTCCTCAAGCTCTGATAGCTTAACCGCTCCTATGCCGTGTTCACCGCTAATCACACCGCCGAGGCTGACAGCAAGGCTGAGGAGTTCCTTTCTGAACTCAAAGTAGCTCTCCTCCCATCCCTCATAAATCAGCGGGTGCTGGTGGACGTTGCCATCTCCTGCGTGGCCGTAGGTGATGAGTTCTATTCCGTAACTTTCGGCAATTTCATTACTCTTTCTCCAGTACTCTGCCACTCTGGCTGGGGGGACGCAGGCGTCAAGAACTTCGATGACCTCCTTTCTAAGCCCCTCGTAAATCATTCCCCTCACCTTCAGCAGCCTGTCCTGATCCTTCTTTGTGGTTGCTGCGTAAACGTCAATTGCTCCGAAAGACTGGGCAATTCTCGCAGCTTCCTCAGCCTCATCAAAGCTCTCGAAGACCATCAAAAGGTGCGCCTCTCCTTCCCTGCTCACCCACCTTTCCCCGGTAACCTTCTCCCCAATCTCAACAGCCCTCTTTTCCATGAATTCGAGGGCCATGGGAAGCATTTTTCTCGCAATTTCGACAACGCAGTTCATCGCATCTTCCATTGTGGGGAAGGGGACGGCGAGGACTGTCATGTCTCTCATCTGCGGGAAAAGGCGAATTGTTGCCTTAGTTATCACGGCAAGCGTCCCCTCACTTCCCACGAGAAGGTGAAGGAGAGAGTAGCCGGAGGAGTTCTTTATGGTCATACTGCCAACAGTGATTATTCTGCCGTCAGCAAGAACTGCTTCAAGGCCGAGAACGTAGTTCCTCATGGTTCCGTACTTCAAAGCCCTCACTCCTCCAGCATTCGTCGCAATCATCCCTCCAACTGTTGCGGTTTCAGCTCCGGGGTGGGGCGGGAAACTCAAGCCGTGCCTGAAGGCTGCATCGTCAAGCTGCTTCAGCGTAACTCCGGCACCGCAAATCGCGAGTCTGTTGTCAGCATCAACCTCAATATGGGTCATTTTTTCAGTTGAGAGCACAATGCCCTCGTTGGTTGGTACAGCCCCACCGCTAAGCCCAGTTCCACCACCTCTTGTGAAGACCGGAATTCCTCTTTCGTTGGCGAACTTCAAAATAGCCGATACCTCCTCGCTGTTGCTGGGCTTAACCACGACAAAATTTTCAGCTGGTCTGGGAGCGACAAGAGGTGGGGTTTCGTCGTATCGATAAGTGTCAGATGCGGGGAAGACCTCCGTAACTTTCGTCAGTTCTTCAATCCAGCCCATGAAAAAAATAGTTTAGAATTTAAGTATTCTCGCCGAAACAACAATTGGGTCCCAGATGGGTGTGAATGGAGGAGCGTAGCCAAGGTCGGCGAAGAAAACATCCTTGGTGGTGAAGCCACCCTGAATCATCGCAGCAAAGATGTTAACCCTCATCGCCACCTCCGCCCCGAGAACCTGCGCTCCCAGAATTCTCTTCGTGCTGGCATCAGCCACAACCTTCAGGAAGGTATCCTTGGCACCGGGGTAGTAATGAACTCTGGTTTTTGCCTTCACAACTGCCGTTTTTACCTCAAATCCCTCAGCCTTCGCTGCTTTCTCTGTCAGCCCTGTAGCGCCAATTTCAAGGTCAAAGAACTTCGTAAGCTGAGTTCCAAGCACTCCAGGAAACTCGATGTTACCGCCAGCAGCATTAACTCCCGCAACGTAGCCCATCTTGTTTCCTGGAGGGGCAAGGGGTATCCACACTCTCTTTTTGGTCAGCATGTGGGTGGTTTCGGCGCAATCTCCTGCAGCAAAAACGTTCTCAACGCTGGTCTGCATCCTGCTGTCCGTCCAGATTGCTCCTGTTTCGCCAATCTTGCAGCCAAGCTGCTCTGCAATGGCGGTGTTGGCCTTCACGCCTGTGGCAACGATGACCACGTCTGCTGGATACTCTCCTTTGTCCGTAACAACCTTTCTTACCGCTCCATCACCCTCAAAAGCCTCAACCTTCTCTCCCATCCTGAGAGTTACCCTCTCCTCCAGCTTCTGCTTCACCAAATCCGCAGCATCCCAGTCGAGGTTCGGGAGCGGTTGATCAAGGAACTCGATAACCGTTACTTTCTTCCCCCTCGCTGCCGCAGCTTCGGCCATCTCAACTCCTACGTAGCCAGCACCAACGATTACGACGTTCTCCGCCTTTTCAACCGCCTCTCTCAGTTGAGCCGCCTGTACTGGATGTCTAACGGTGAAAACGTTTTCCAGCTCAAGACCCTCGAATGGTGGAGTTTTTGGAAGTGCCCCGGTAGCGATTACAAGCTTGTCCCACTCGTAGGTTTTCTCCTGACCGTTCTCTCTGACTCTCACAAAGCCGTCTCCAGCCTCAACGACCTTCGCGTTGATGTGTAAATCAATGCCCCTTTTCTCCCTGAAAAATTCAGGCGGGTAGTACATCAGGTGGGAGGGGTCGCTCAAGCCTTCAACGACGTAGGGAATCCCGCACGGAGCGTGGCTGACAAAGTTGGTCTCCTCAAAAACCGTAACCTCCCAATCGGGCTGCAAAGCCTTAACTCTCGAAGCAGCGCTCATTCCCGCCGCTCCACCGCCGATAACAACTACCCTCATGCTTTATCATTGTTCAAGACCAATTTATGCTTTTCGCGGTTTTGGGGAGTTGAGTAATTCATTGTTTTGTGGGAGTCAAAAGGCTTTGAGTTTCAAACTTGCTTACCATATTCATGAAAACCTCTTTTTTGTTCAAAACCTTAGGGATTGCCGTTAAATCGTGCTGACTCCGCCTTCCGTTCTTTTCAATCTTTTTAATGTGGCTTTAAAAAGCAGAAAAAAGTTCCTTGAAATTCAACCGCCAAACCCAATCAGGAAATTTTTAACCAGCAGGTCACAATGGTACACCATGATTATCACAGACGACCACATGCACCTCTACAACCACCTCAAACTCAAGGCTCTGGAGCAATTCAGGGAAGCTGGAGGTACTCACGTCTTCCTCGTCAACCTGCTCTGCCACCACTACGGGATAAGGCCGGCGAGCGGTAGAGATTTCAGGGAGGTGTTTGAAAGACACCTAAATCTCGTAAACAAGGCGAACAAGATCGTAAAGGCATATGCAGTGCTCGGAGTCCATCCAGCGGAAATTACTGTAATAGGGGACAGAATTGGCCATGAAAAAGCAGCAGAGATGATGAAGGAAGCCCTTGAGATTGCTGGTAAGTACGTTGAGGAGGGTAAAGCTGTTGCCCTTAAATCCGGAAGGCCTCACTATCCCGTAAGCAGGCACGTCTGGCAGCTGAGCAATGAAGTTCTCAAGCACGCTTTTGAAGTGGCAAAGGACGTCGGTTGCGCAATCCAGCTCCACACGGAGAGCTACACGAAAGAGGGGATGCTGGAAATAGCCAGAATGGCTGATGAGGTCGGTTTGAAGAGGGAAAAAGTCGTGAAGCACTTCTCACCTCCTCTAATCAGGGAGTTCGATGAGATAGGCATCTTCCCCTCCGTGCTGGCAGGAAACGATAACGTTTTAAAAGCCGCAAAACAGGGAGACCGCTTTACCGTTGAAACTGACTACATTGACGACAGAAAAAGGCCCGGGGCGGTTCTCGGACCTAAGACGGTTCCAAGAAAAGTCAGAGAGCTTATCGAGCTTGGTTACGAAGACGTCGCCTACAAAATTTGCGTTGAAAACGTCGAAAAGGTTTATGGTGTGGAGCTGGAAGAGTAGTGTGGCAGCATGATGGGAGATTTTGCAGTGGTGAAGGCCAAGAAAAGTCTGGAGAGAAGGGGCTTCGGCGTTAAGAGAGGGGACAGAATCTACCTCCACCCGCTTGAAGCCGTTTACCTCCAGATAAAGGGGATTGAGAGCTTTGGAGAGCTGGAAGAAGTTCTTAAGTGGGCTGAAAGCCGGATGGAGGACTTCTCGACCTACTACTTCGTTTACGAGGATCTGAGGGATAGAGGTAACAGGGTGAAGATACACGGGGAGTTTCTGCTGACAAATAAGCCTTACCTCCCCATCTCAGAAAGAAAAACCATCAGGATTGGCGAAATTGCCGAAAAGGCAAGAAACTTTGAGGAGCTAAGACTCGCGGTGGTAGACGAAGAAAGCGAGATAACTTACTTCAGAGTTTACGAACCTGAGATGAGGGGAGAGCAGAGGGAGGAACCTCCTGAAATAACAGGAATTCTTTTGGATGAGAGTGTGATTACAAAGAACACCGAGATATTCAACAGGTACTTCTATGGAAGCGAGAAGGGAGACATCGTAACTCTCTCACTGATTGAGAGCCTCTACCTTCTCGATATAGGGAAACTCATCCTCGTGAACGCAGACAGAGAAACGCTGGTTAAAAGGGCAAGAGAGGTGGAGAGAGACTTCGACAGGAGGTACGAGGTTTACAGAGACCTCAAGGAGAGGGGTTTTGTGGTCAAAACGGGCTTCAAATTCGGAAGCGAGTTCAGAGTTTACAGCAAAGTTGAGAGCGTTGACGACCTACCTCATTCGGAGTACCTTGTAGACATTGCTGACAGCAAGGAAGTCAGGCTCATCGACCTCGCAAGGGCTGTAAGACTGGCCCAGAACGTGAGAAAGAGGATGGTCTTTGCCTACGGGAAAAACTATCTCTGCTTTGAGAGGGTTAAGGTTTGAGGATAGGTACGTTCAGATTAAAACCACACTTCGGGTTAGAGGTGGAGCATGGTAAGAGTTGTGGTGGGCTCGAAAAATCCGACGAAAATTGAGGGGGCGAGGCAGGCCTTCGAGCAGTACTTCGACGAGGTGGAAATTGTAGGAGTTGAAGTCAGCACCTCCGCCCCACCACAGCCCTTCGATGCTGAAACAATAAGAGGGGCCATAGAGAGGGCAAAGAAAGCCTACTCCCCTGAGTTTGACTTCTCAGTCGGAATAGAGGCAGGACTTTTCCGCTTCGAGCACACAATTTCAGGCTACCTCGACTTTCAGGTGGCTGCGGTTTACAATGGGGAGAAATGCTCAATCGGATTTGGACCGGGGTTTGAGTATCCCAAGCTGGTTGTAGAAGAGGTGCTTGAGGGAAAAGAGGTCGGAGAGGTCATGGAGAAGGTTTCAGGCATAAAGAACCTCGGTAAAAAGGTGGGAGCGGTGCACTACCTCAGCAAGGGCGCAATGTCGAGGACTGACCTGTCAAGAATTTCGGTCACAATGGCCCTAATCCCGTTCATCAACCGTGAAATGTACCTATGAGGGTCATTAGGGAATTCGACCCTTGGAAATCCCCACTGTGCACCTGCCCTAAGAAGTACTCCTTCAACCCCTACACAGGCTGTGCCCATGGCTGCCTTTACTGCTATGCAACTTACATCCCCAGCTTCTACAGGCTCAGAGAAAAGA
>DAINRD010000013.1:8558-14615 GCA_036742095.1 Archaeoglobus sp.
CTCTTCAGAAACCTCGAAAAAGATCTTCAGGAGCTTCCCTCAAATGCTCTAATCTCCATGTCCAACAGCTCCGACCCCTACCCGCCGGTGGAGAAAACAAGGGGAATTACGAGAAAGTGTCTGGAAATCCTGAAAGATTACGACGTTAGAGTTATGGTGGTGACGAAGAGCGATATGGTTGTCAGAGATATCGGGCTGCTCAGTGAGATGAGAAGTGCGGTCAGCATCACCATTACAGGCCTTGATGATTTCGAGCCCAACGCCCCCCCTACTGAGAGAAGGATTGAGGCGTTAAAGAGGGTTAAGGATGTCGGAATTCCCGCGATTCTGCGCTTCGACCCAGTAATCCCTTCTGTGAACGACTCAAGGCTTGAAATAATCGAAAGGGCAATGCCAGACCACGTCGTCACTTCCACACTAAAACTGAAAATGGACTCAATGGCAAGAATCGTGAAAAAGCTCCCGTGGTTGAGGGAGGTTGATTTCGAGAGAAGGGGGAGTTACAGATATTTTCCAGAAGAAGTGCGGAGAGAGGTTCTCGAAAGGGTAAGAAAGTTTTGTGATACTCTCGGAATTAGTGTTGCATACTGCAGGGAGAGATTTGAATTTCAGATGAGGTCATGTGATGGTAGCCATTTGATTACCGATTAATAAAACCACACGTTAAATGGTCTGGAAAATTTTTAAATATTTGTTAGATGGTATTGAGGAAAGGAGGTGTCGAATTGAGCCTTGCGAGGCTATTTCTTCATGAAAGAACTGTGCAGATTATGTTAAGAATTCTCGAAGCTGAGGAAAAAGGGGAGAAAATTTATCCGCTCCAGATATCCACCGATATTGGCTCACCTTACAGCTACGTTTCCAAGGTTCTTGGGGAGCTTGAGAGAAACGCTCTTGTAGAAAGCTGGTCTGAAGGGAGGATGCGTCTCGTGAGCTTAACGCAATACGGGAGAAAGGTAGCCACTATGCTCCGAGAGCTTTACAAGGAGCTTGAGAAAGACTTCAACTCAAGAATTAAACTCGACACGCTGAAGAGTGTCTACTTCAACTCCAACAGCGACCTGAGGGTTTATCTCCCGGTTATTGCCGAGCTTGAAATGCTGATTAGCTCAACAGAAGATACTTTCGTAATTGAGGAGAGTAAAAAGCTGATTTCGGAAATAAAAAGCAAAATAGAGGGAATGGCATGAAAATTACTGACTTGGTCGAAGGCTACAGGGACGAGATGGTTAAAACAATCTGTGACCTGATTGGGATAAAAGCCATTGCACCAGAATACGGTGGAGAAGGAGAATACGAGAAGGCAGAGTACTTGATGAAACTACTCGACGGCTTCGATTACGTCGAGAGATTTGATGCTGAAGATGAGAGGGTCAGCAGCGGGGTTAGACCCAACATTGTGGCAAAAATCAATGGTGTTCTTGAAAAAACGATCTGGATAGTTGCGCACATGGACGTAGTTCCTGAAGGAGACGAGAGGCTGTGGAACACACCTCCCTTCGAAGGAGTGGTGAAGAACGGAAGGGTTTACGGAAGAGGAAGTGAGGACAACGGTCAGAGCATAGTTTCCTCACTCTACGCTGCTAAAGCCATCATAGAAAGTGGTTTAACTCCCAAATACACCCTCGGCCTCTGCTATGTAGCGGATGAAGAAACAGGGAGCAACTATGGGATTAAACACCTAATACAGCAGGGTATTTTCGGCAAGGATGACATGTTTGTTATTCCCGACATAGGCACACCGAAGGGAGATATGATTGAGATTGCCGAGAAGAGTATATTGTGGCTTAAGTTCAAGGTTTATGGCCAGCAGAGCCACGCAAGTATGCCAAGCGGCTTAAATGCATGCAGAAGAGCCATGGAGTTCATTCTTGACCTCGACAAAAAACTTCACGCCAAATTCAATGCAAGGAATGACCTCTTCATGCCTCCATTCTCTACATTCGAGCCAACAAAAAGGGAGAAAAATGTGGACAACATCAACACAATTCCCGGACTCGATATCAGCTACATGGACTGCAGAATCCTACCAGAATATGACGTGGATGAGGTTCTGGACTACATTGAGGACATAAGAAGCTTCCACCAAATGAAGGGGAACGGTAAAATAGAGGTAGAGGTCGTCCAGAAGGTCTCATCCCCGCCAACACCCGAAAATGCCCTAATAGTTGATAGATTGAAAAGGATAATTGAAGAGCTAAGGGGTTTTGAACCCAAGCTCTTCGGGATTGGTGGGAATACATGCGCATCTTTCTTCAGGAAGGCAGGGTTTAAGGAGACAGCTGCATGGAGCACCGCAGACGGTGTGGCCCATCAGGCCAATGAGTACTGCGTCATTGACAACATGGTTGAGGATGCGAAGGTCTTCACTCTCCTCCCCTTTGACCCCGGTTACTGAGTTTGCCTTTGCGGTCTCAGGACACTTACATCTTCACCTCCTGAGCTTTAAAACCACCACGACTGCAATCAGGAAACAGAGTATAAGTATGGGATAGCCAACTACGGGAAAGCTCCACACCTCATTTATTCTTCCTTTTGTGCTGGAATAGTAGGAATCAATTTCTGGAATCCCCTTTTCGCTTACAGGCTGGGAGTGGAGGTAGTCAACAACCACCTGCCAGACCTTCAGCTCCTCTTCGTTAACATTTACCACCAGTTCTCCGTATTTTTCTGGGGGTACCGGATTTCCATCCTTATCCTTGGGTACAACTTTTAGCTGTGGAAGAACTTCAGCAATTTTTGGAATGAAGGAAAGAATGTAGTTGTCTGTCAAAACTCTGTAAAGCCTGCTATCCCTCTCCACAGTAACATAATTTCCATCCTGCACTCCCTCTCCCTCGTATTTCTCGATCTTAACAACTGCTCCAAAGTTTCCGGGCAGGAGTGCGGTGGGAATCTTCTTGTCCACGAATGGAATTTCAATCAATGCGTTCTGTGGATTGTAGTAATACCGCAATCCAGAAACCTGAAGGAAGAAATCATCCCCATAGAACTTCTGTAAAAGTACGGATATTTCGAGAACCCTGTAGATTTCCTCACCTGTCAGGTAAAAAGAGACCATTGAGTAGCCCGCACTTCCATCAATGCCAATCCCCAGGCTTACAGGGTAAAGCATATCATATAAACTGATTTTTCCCTTGGAGTAGCTCATAGTGCCCGGTGTTATGTTCCCCCTGATTTCTCCGTTGGCAAATACAGCAAAATCGACCTTTTCTCCAGTCCTTTTCTCAACCATCAATCGCATCGCATCAGTTATGAAATTACCTATGTTTGACTCCTTAAATTGCTTTGTTGCCAAACTGAAATCCGAAACTGCAACAGCTTCCATGATGTCGCAGTATTTTCCGTCCGTTTTCTCGCAAATCATAGAATCGAGCTTCTGCTTAAAATCATTAACCAGAGAGTTGATTTCAGGGTCAACAGGAATGCTGTCATCTATTTTTAGCAAAAAGGGTTCTCCTGTTTCGTGATTTCTGAGCTTAACCTTACCTGCGTTGTATTCAAGCTCCAGAATTCCAAGGTATCTGAGACCTTCGCCTGCTTCAGTTATTATCGTTCCCTGTGGAGTTAAAATTGGCTCCTCCAGCACTCTGTGGTCATGCCCCGCTATGATGATGTCAATCTCGGGAACTTTCTCAGCAAGAAGTAGGTCTTCATCAATGCCCGAATGAGAGAGAGCAACGATGACATCAACACCCATTGCCTTTAGCTCCTCAACAGCTTCCTTTGCAGCCTTGATGGGGTCTTCGAATTCAACCGGCTTATGAGAGTACACTTTCCTCTGAGCATCCTCTCCGATGATTCCTATAAACCCAATCTTCAAGCCGTTATCAAGCTGTATAACGTGGTATTTCTTGAAGATTTCCTTCAGTGGGCTGTCTGGAGGAGTTATGGAATTGGTAGCGACAATTACAGTTTTTTCATTGGCCTCAGGATAACCAGCGTTGATAAGGTAACTCTCCAGCTTTTCTGCCGTGTAGTCGAATTCATGATTGCCTATGGTTACAACATTGTAGCCAATTTCCTTCATCAGGATGATTTCCGGGGAGTAGCCCTCGGGTATAAGCCACGAAAATGGAGTTCCCCCAACAAAGTCACCTGATGAAACAAGAATTACCGGTTCGGATTCCTTTCCCCGTATCTCCTTAACAGCAGTTGCTAATCTCGCAAAACCGCCAATGGTGGGGTCGCTGGCATTCGGATTGAAATCGATGGCAGGAGAGTAGGGAATCAGGGCAGAATGCTCATCGTTGGTGTGAAGCAGTGTGAAATGAACTGGCTGAGCCTGTGAGATGGCTGTTAAAAGGATAAGGGCTACTGTTGCAAAAATAACGACCCTCCGCATGCTTGAGTTTTTAATTTCAAATTCTTAAATTTTTCCCATAAATTTAATCTTCGCAAAAATGTTAAGTTGTTAAAGTTCATAATTTATCCCATGAAATTCGTTGGGGAGAATATAAAGGAGATTAAGGGAGAGCAGATAGAAAGATTCTGGACAAAGTTCTACGATGAGGGCGTGCCCACTTCAATTGATTATCCTGAAATCCCGTCCTACAGATTGCTGGAAGCTGCCGCAGAGAGATTTTCAACCGCCCAGATATTTTTTGGCAATGAAATAACCTACAGACAGATTAACGATGCCTCAGACAAAGTTGCTGCCTTCCTTTTTGACGTTGGAGTGGAGAAGGGAGACAGGATTATTGTTTCTCTGCCCAACATGCCCCACTACGGGATGATTGGCGCTGGAATATCGAAAGCTGGAGGAATAATCGTTCAGTGCAATCCAATCTACACGGAAAGGGAAATAAGATACATCGCTGAAGATAGTGGAGCAAGGATGATTTTCTGTCTCGACATGATTTATCCCAACGTCAGGGGCATTCTTGAGGATGGTCTGGTTGACCGCATAGTCCTTTGCAGCCTTCAGGATTACATCCCTGGAGCCACACCTCCTGAGGCGCCAGAGAGGAGAGAGGGGCTGCTTACATGGCAGCAAGTGATTAAATACGAGAAAACTGAGAAAAGGGCGGAGATAAACTCCAAAGAGGATGTTGTGATGCTACAGTATACTGGAGGCACAACAGGATTTCCAAAAGGTGTTATGCTCACCCATTACAACCTGGTGGTTAACGCCATGCAGTCTGCCTACTGGGACCCTAAAGCATCCACAAATGACGTTGGACTGGGAGTTCTCCCCGTTTTCCACGTTTACGGAATGACCATGGCAAATGCTGCGGCAGTTATCGGTTCGAAGGGAGTAACGATTCCTGATCCAAGAAACTGGGAGTTTCTCATGCAATGCATCCAGAACTACAAAGTGACGACTTTTCCCGGAGTGCCAACAATGTTTGCAGCCATTCTGAATCATCCAAAGTTCCACGAGTACGATTTTAGCTCACTGAGGTGGTGTTCAAGCGGTGCCGCTCCCCTGCCCGTTGAACTGAAGAGAAGGTGGGAAAAGGAGACGGGAGTTAAGCTCAACGAAGGATACGGTTTAAGTGAGGCTTCCCCCGTAACCCACATCAATCCCATCTACGGCTACTCAAAGGAGGGCAGCATTGGGTTGCCAGTAGCAGACACTGTAGCAGTTATCGTAGACGATGAGGGGACGATTTTACCTCCCGGAGAAATCGGAGAGCTTGCAATTTACGGACCGCAGGTTATGAAGGGCTACTGGAATCGCGAGGAGGAGACTGAGAACACTTTAATCAACGGATGGCTTTTGACTGGAGACATGGCAAAAATGGATGAGGACGGCTTTTTCTACATCGTTGACAGGAAGAAGGACATGATAATAGCAGGAGGGTTCAACATCTATCCCAGAGAGGTTGAGGAGGTGCTGTATGAGCATCCTGCTGTTGCTGAAGCTGCCGTTGTCGGAGTTCCCGACCCCTACAGGGGAGAGACCGTTAAGGCCTACATTGCCCTAAAACCGGAATACAGAGGAAAGGTGAGCGAGGAAGACATCATTAAGTTCTGCAGGGAGAGGTTAGCTGCATACAAGGTTCCGAAGCTTGTGGAGTTCAGGAATGAGCTGCCGAAGTCGTTGGTTGGAAA
>DAINRD010000014.1:0-3280 GCA_036742095.1 Archaeoglobus sp.
ATACTTGACATTTTTATTGATTAATTACGAAAAATTTAAATACATAGAAATTTCAAAATAACTATGCTTTAGGTGTTGGAGGTAGATGGGTATGAAGAGGTATGTTGTGGGGTTGGTGCTGGCGCTTATGCTGGTATGTACGCCGGCGATGGCAGAAGATTTCAATATGAATGGGACAGAATTTGCAGCGGGCTTCATTAAGAATACCGTTTCAAATCTCCACCTTGGAGCGAAGTTCTTGAAACTGCTCTACGTGGTCAACGCAACAGATTCGGACTCAAATCTCTTCCAGAACTTGTGGGGGCTGGTTTACGGAGGAGTTCTTGTTGCAGGATGGAACAACCAGATTACCTCTGTAGTTCTTGATACTCTCGCAGAGAGCGATAATTTAACTTCGCAAAGAACGGACATCAGTGAGTCAATAAGAATGATGGCGACCAACACATCTGTCGTGTTTGGCGACACTGAAGGCAGTCAGGGACTGGCAGCGCTTATGAAGTACCAGCTTAAGGCCTTGCAGAACAAGTCAATAACAACCACCAACTCGACCGGAGTTGAGGTGCCACTGGTTGAGGCTTACGCCGAAGCACTGGCGAACACGATAACTGACAACATCAAGTTCATGATGGAGCTCTTCAAGGCCATTCCAAATGCCCTCACATGAGGTAGTTTAATCCCATCATTTTTCGCAATTTTTTATATCTTTGTGATAAAATGACTTTCATGGCTCTCATAGAAGACATAATCTCTCTCCTTGAGCAGCAGGACGGCCTGACAGCGAGAGAAATCTGCAAAGCCCTAAATCTTGAAATTCAAAGGGAGGATGAGGTTTACTCCGCCCTGCTCAAAGCCTCAAGAATTCTGAAGCGAAAGGGCAAAAAACTCGTAATGCAACCACCTTGCTGCAAAAAATGCGGCTTTGAGTTCGAAAAGGTTAAAGCGTCCAAATGTCCCAGATGCAAAAGCCAGTGGATCGAGGAGGCGAGGTTTTTCCTCGACTAAAGAAATTTCGAGGCGAAAGTTTCGGGTTTCCTGTTACATTCTTCTCTGAAGCTGCAGTTGTTGCAGTATCCACTTTCTCTTCTTTCGGGGAGGAAACCCTTCTGGACAAGCTTTACTCTCTCAACAAGCTTGATTACTTTCCTCTTTACACCAAAGGTGACCTCAACCTCCCTGATGTCTCCTGTGTAGGCGTAGTAAATAAGGGCTTTGGAAAAGCCAGCAGCAAGCGATGCCGCTCCAGCTTTGATGGTGTCTTTGAGCCAGACTCCCTTTTCAGGGGGAACAAGGTTGAGAAAGAGGGGCACCTTCTCTCCTCTTTTCTCAACAATCTCCTCGACACTAACCAGCAGATTTAACTTTTCTGATTTAAGCAAAACGTCGATTTCCAGACTCTTGAAGTCGAAGCCTGGAGCAATGAAGTTTTTAGCTGCATTTTCAAATATTTCGCCGTTGAAGGTATCGTAAAGAGATTCAGCTCTTTTCCTGGCCCAGTCAAAATCAAAACCTTGGCGATAGCTGAGGTAAATTTCTCTTATCGCCGCAAATTCAGTGAAGCTACTCTCTCCGTAGTGAAGGCGATAGTAGCAGAGCCTCGGGCAGGTTATGTAGCTGGTTAGGTGGCTTAGCTTTATCATCGCAAAGCGTAGCCACCAACGTTTTTAACCTTTTGTTTTACTTTAATCGATGAAAAGGTTAATTGCTGTGGCAGACACGCACCTGATGGAATGGAATCTTCCAGAGAAGCTCATAGAGCTTATAGAAGGATCAGATTTTGTAGTTCACGCAGGGGACTTTGAAAGCTACGAGGTTTACAAAAAGTTCTCAGATTACGAGCTTTATGCTGTAGCAGGAAACAGCGACGATGATAAAATTAAGGAGGAGCTTGATGAAGAGCTGGTTTTTGAGGTTGAGGGGGTTAAATTCGGTTTAGTGCACAAGGGCAACTTCATCAACCAGTTCCACGACCTTGGGTATAAGGCGATGGAGCTTGGCGTGGATGTGCTGATTTTTGGCCATCTGCACCGCTTTGTTGCGGAAGAGGTGAGAGGAAAGCTTTTAATCTGTCCGGGCAGTCCAACGCAGCCAAGAATGTCGGTTGCGAGCTGTGCTGAGATTCTTGTTGATGGAAGCAAGGTTGATGTTAAATATCACGTTGTTCAGCCGCTTTTCTGCGGTATGGACGTTTACGAGAAGCTGGAGGGGTGTGGATGAAGGTTTTCGTTCCTGAAAACTGGGATGAGCTGAAAGGAAAGCTGGCTGAGATGGGAAGGGTAGTTGAGGTGAAGAAGGGGGATGGAGAGGAGGAGTGCTGCGCATTCATTGGAAAGTCCCTCAGGATGACAGCAGGCCCTAAGAACATGAGGGAGGCGCTGGAAACCCTCGCAGATCTGGGGTTTGATTATGCCGCAATCATCGGCTTCGAGCTGGAACTTGAGGGGCTTGAAAAGGGCCTAGGATTCAAGATTCCAAAGGTAAGGAGCGTGGAGGAGGTGGAGAAGGCTCCTGAAATTGAGTCTCTAAAATCCATCGTTCTCAAAACAAAGTGCGTTGAAGGAGTGGAGAGATGCGGAGCAATTGGCATTTTCATAGGCTTTGTGCGGAAGGAGTCTGACAGGAAGACGGTAAGCAGACTTGAGTATGAGGCTTATGATGAACTGCTTAATGAGAAGGCGAGGGAGATTGAGGAGAGAGTAAAGCGGATGCCCGGAATCGTGAATGCCAGAGTCTACCACAAAAAGGGAATTCTGCTGCCGGGGGAGGACATAGTTTACATCACGGTTATGGGAGAGCACAGGAAGGACATCTGGGAGCCTTTGAAGGAGGCAGTGGAGTTGATGAAAAAGGAGCTTCCAATCTGGAAGAAGGAGGTTTACGAGGATGGAGAGGTCTGGGTGCACGATGTTGAGAGAACTAAATCATGAAGACCATAATTTTTGTTAAAAGCCCGCCATACCTTACGAATCTCCCATGAGTGCACTGCAGTCCCGCTTCTTCCGCTGCCTTTTTGAACAGCTCATGTTCAGCTGTAATCACTGCAAGCCTTGAATTCTTGTTCATGCAACTTTTTGCAGCTCTGGCAAAGTTGCGATACAGCCTTTCAATTGCTCCCTTTCGGTGAATTCTAAGACCGTATGGCGGGTTTGTTATTATAACATCATATTCTCCCGTCATCTCCGTTGCATCTCCCTGTTTGAACCCAATGGTGTCGGCAACTCCCGCATTCTCGGCGTTTCTGATGGCCCCATTGAGATGTTTTCGAAACTTTTCCATTCCGTAA
>DAINRD010000014.1:3290-14422 GCA_036742095.1 Archaeoglobus sp.
GATTTAACCTGATTCTTTTTGGCTCAAAAGCCAGCTCCCAATCGCAAAGCTTTTTGTAGGCAAAGTCCCTCAAGTTAGGAACGCATCTCGCCATTAAGGCAGCCTCAATGGGAATCGTTCCGCTGCCACACATGGGGTCGATTAGGGATTCTTCAACCTTCCAATCGGCGATTCTCAACATCCCGCACGCTATGGCAGCGTTGAGGTGAGCGGGATGGTTGTAAACCCTCCACCAACGCTTGTGCATCGCATCATCGCCCGTGGTGTCAACGCCAACGAAGAGTTCGCTTTCAACAAGCTCCACTCTGAGAATAACGTCTGGATGGCTGAGATTCACCTTCAGCCTCTCTCCGTAACTCTCCATGAAGCTGTCAATAACCGCCTGCCCCGCAACTCTCGCTATGTCCATCGACGTGAAATCGTGCTCTCCAACTCTCAAGCTTCTCACGGCAAAGCTCTTTCCCCTGACAAAGCTGAAATCCAGCCCCTTTAATGCTGTATAGATGTCATCGAGTCCCTCAACTTCATTTCTCAGCAGCAAGACGTTCAGCCTTTCCAGAGTTCTCGAAAAGTGATTAAGGAGGGGGATGACTGACCTCTCTCCAGAAAAGAAGATTCTGCCCCTTCCTTCTCTAATTTCCTCCACTTTGCACCCGAAAATTTCCACCTCCTTGGCTGCAACATCCTCAAGACCCGGGGGGAGAGTAGCATAAAACCTCACGACAAGACTTTTCTTTCCCGCCGAATATGTTCTTCGGTGATAATACAGGGAAAGCCCTACAGCGACGAGGAGATTCTGAACTCGCTTCATCCCTTAGTGAGGGAGTGGTTTCTCTCAAAGTATTCCGAATTCACCCCTCCGCAAAAATACGCCATAGTGGAGGCTTTCAAAGGCAGGAACGTGCTTATAACCTCTCCAACCGGAAGTGGGAAAACGCTTGCTGCTTTTCTTGCTGCAATAAGTATGCTTGTTGAGAAGGCTGAGAAGGGCGAGCTTGAGGATAGAGTTTACGTCGTTTACGTCTCTCCCCTTAAAGCCCTAAACAACGACATAAGGAAAAACCTTGAAGAGCCGCTTGAGGAGATTTACGCCCTTGCCAAGGAGAAGGGAATCAAGCTGAAGAAAATTAGGGCTGCTGTCAGGACTGGAGATACGGATGCTGCTGAAAAGCAAAAGCAGATGAAAAAGCCACCTCACATTCTGATTACAACTCCAGAGACCCTCGCCATCGTTCTCTGCAGCCCCAAGTTCAGCAAATCCCTCACAAACGTGAGATTTCTAATCGTTGACGAAATCCACGCGATGGCGGAGAACAAGAGGGGAGTTCACCTAACCCTCACTATGGAGAGGCTGCAGAGGATTCAGGAGGGTGAGATGGTAAGAATTGGTCTTTCCGCCACCATATCACCCCTTGAGGAAATTGCGAGGTTTTTGGTGGGATACAACTACGGAGAGGAGAGAGACTGCGTTATTGCTGACGTTACCTTCGAGAAACCCACTGACATTAAGGTAGTTTCCCCCATAAACGACTTTTTCTCTGCGAGCGCTGAGGAGATAAGCGACAGGCTTTACGACTTGCTTGCGGAGTACGTAAAAAGCTCGAAAACCACGCTGATTTTCACGAACACGAGAAGTGCGACGGAGAGGGTGGTTTACCACCTGAAGAAGAGGCTGAAGGATTTTCCCATAAAGGCTCATCACAGCTCCCTTTCCAAGGAAGTGAGGCTTGAGGTGGAGAACGAGCTCAAAAACGGGGAGTTGAGATGCGTTGTCTCCTCAACGAGCCTTGAGCTCGGCATAGACATTGGTTACATCGACCTCGTCATTCTGCTGGGCTCGCCCAAGAGCATAAACAGAGCCTTGCAGAGAATCGGGAGAAGCGGTCACAGACTGCATGAGGTGAGCGTTGGCAGAATTGTCGTCGTTGATCAGGACGACCTCGTCGAGTGCACAGTTTTGGCGAAAGAGGCGAGAGATAGGAGGCTTGACAGGGTAAAGATACCGAGGAAGTGTCTCGACGTTCTCTGCCAGCATTTGGTGGGGATGGCCATTGAGAAGGTCTGGAGCGTTGATGAGGCCCTTGCCCTAATCAGAAACGCCTATCCCTACAGAGAACTGACGAGGGAGGAATTTATTTCTGTACTGAGGTACCTCTCCGGCAACTTTTCTGAGCTGGAAAAGAAGAAAGTATATGCGAAAATCTGGTTTGATGAGGAGGAAGGCGTTTTCGGAAGAAGAGGGAAGATGATAAGGCCAATTTACTACCTGAACACTGGAACGATTCCCGATGAGGTGGCTGTGAAGGTCATAACAAAGGACGGAAAGAGAGTTGGTAAGGTGGAGGAGGAGTTTGCCGAGAATTTACTGCCGGGAGACATTTTCGTCCTTGCAGGAAAAACCTTCAGGTTTTTGAAGGCCAAGGGAATGAGCATCATCGTCGAGGAGGTTGAGGGGGAGAAGCCCACCGTCCCAAGCTGGTTCAGCGAGCAGCTGCCTTTAAGCTACGACCTTGCTGAGAGGATAAGGAAGTTCAGGGGTTGGATGGAAGAGATGCTTGAGAAGATGAGCAGGGAGGAGATTATTGCTGTTCTTATGGAAAACTTCGAAATTGAGAGAAACGCTGCCAATGCCATATACCGCTACTTCATGGAGCAGAAGCTCTTCAGTGAAATTCCCACTGACAGAAAGCTGGTTGTGGAGAAGTACGAGGACGAGAGAAACTACTACTTCTTCCACACTCTCATCGGAAGAAGGGCGAACAGCGCAATTGCGAGGGTTTTTGCCTACAGAGCAGGTTTAATCAAGAACTGCAACGTCCAGATGGGGATAAACGACAACGGCTTTGTCCTGATTCTGCCCCCTCACAAAAGGCTGAGTGATGCGGAGATTGAGGGGCTCTTCGTCATCCCTGAGTTTGAGAACCACCTGAGAAGGGCTTTAGACAGAACGGAGATACTGAGAAGGAGGTTCAGGCACGTTGCAGTGAGAAGTCTGATGATTTTGAGGAACTACATGGGAAGGGAGAAGAGCGTGTGGAGGCAGCAGTTCTCTGCAGATTCAATACTAAGCTTTTTAAGGCGCTACTATCCCGAATTCCCCGTGCTTAATGAGACCTACAGGGAGATAATGGAGGATGCAATGAACATTGACGACGCCATCGACTTTCTGGCAAAGGTTGGCAGGGAAGTGGAGCTTGTGATTGTAAGAACGCCCTATCCCTCTCCCTTCGCCTTCAACATGTATTTACTGGGAGAACAGGATGTCGTGCTGATGGAGGACAGGAGAAAGATTCTGAAAGAGCTTCACGAGAAGGTAATGGGCGTGATTCAGAATGCAGCGAATTAAGATGTATCTGGACTTCATAAAGATTGAGCACACACTCTTCGCCCTCCCCTTCGCCTTCGCTGGAGCCTTTCTCGCAGAGGGCGGGCTTATCAGCCTCAGGCTGGCTTTCTTGATTTTGACGGCCTTCACAGGCCTCAGAACGGCAGCGATGACTTTCAACAGGATTATAGACAGGGAGATTGATGCGAAGAATCCCAGAACGGCGATGAGGCATTTACCAGCTGGCCTCATCAGCCTGAAGGAAGCTTACGCCATCGCAGTTTTGGCACTGGTAGTTTACTTCGTCTCAGCAGCGCTCATCAACAAAACTGCCCTGATGCTCTCCCCAATTCCCGCCATAACTGCCTACATCTATCCCTACCTCAAGCGCTTCACCTGCCTCTGCCACTACGTTCTCGGCCTGAACCTTGCTTTTGCCCCGCTGGGTGGTTGGATTGCCGTAACAGACTCAATCGACATTTTCGGCAGCGAGCTCGTCCCCACTCTCATTGGTGTGGCTGTAATGTTCTGGGTTGCGGGCTTTGACATGATTTACGGCCTTCAGGATGTGGAGTTCGACCGCAGCAACAACCTTCACTCAATTGGTGCTCATTTTGGTGTTAGAGCTGCACTCTGGCTTTCAAGGCTAAACCACACCATCTTCTTCGCCCTAATCGCCATCGCCCTTCAAATCCAAAACGCTAATCTTGCAAAACTTTTCCTTCCTTTAATTGCCCTTCTGCTCTTCTACGAGCATTTTATCGTAAGAGAGGGTTACGATGAGGCAAAAATTCAGATTGCCTTCTTTTACGTTAATGCTCTCGTTAGCTCGACTCTCCTCGCGGCAATATTCGCCGATGCAATTTTTGGAAAACTACTTTAATCCTTGCTGTCACATAGGTAAGTGAAGCTCTCCCGCCTTAAGAGAAAGCACAAGAGAGTGATTTCAGTTGGAAAGATTGCAGAGCAGTTCTGGTGTGAGATGAAGGTTGAACTTAAGCTTGTTTACGACATAAAGCCCTCTAACGCTCTTGTACGAAAAGGGAAGAGAATTCACGATGAATTGTCTGGCAGAGCGGACCTTCCAAAGCCCAAAAACTTCATCGACTGGTTGGGAGGGCAGATATACTTCACCAACCTTTCTCTTGACAGCTTTCTGAGATCTGGTCTTGGAAGGGAGATTTTTCTCGTCACAAAAATAGATGGCGATGGCTGGAGGTGGTATCTCAGCGGCTCAATCGACGAAATCAGGAAGATGGGTGGAAGAACTCAGGTAGTGGAGAGAAAGACGAGGCTGAGGGAGGAGGTACCTGAGAATGAATCACACAGGGTTCAGGGTTTGCTTTACCACCTGATGCTCGATGAGGTGAGGGGGCAGAAGGTCAGCAAAAACGTAAGGAGGGCCTACAATGTTGTGGAAAGGGCGGCAATCAGCAAGGAGTTCTCTCAGACGGCGGGAATAACGGAGAGGAGCGTTAAGACCATGCTCAGAACACTTGATTCAAAGCTATCAATGGTTCCAGAACTGGATGAGGAAGTCTTAATAGTTTACGAAGGTCAGAAAAGCGGTGAAAGAATAGGAGAGGTGAGAATTAAAGCTCAGAGGGAGGAAATTGAAAAGATTCTGCAGTTTTCGAGGGAGTACTGGGCGGGGGAGAGAGAGGCTTTGAGGGCAAAGGAAAAGTGGAAGTGCAGGTTCTGCGAGGTCAGAAAGTACTGCCTATGACTATTTTGCCAAATTCGAGTTAATGGTTCTCGAATCTGGTTGGGTTAAGGCTGTGAATGCAGAAATAGAAACGCAGCTTAAACTTACACTAATGAAAACTCAGGTTCTCTTAATTCTGAGGTGGAGAATCATTTAAATAGCATTGCACATAAAACATTCTTTGAAGGTGCTGGATATGAGTGAAATAACTTTCAGGCTCAAAATACCAGAAGAGATACTGAATCAGGTGGATTTAGATAAGGTTATTGAGAGGCTTGAGAAAGAGATTATGCTTGAATACAATTTGAAAAAACTTCACGGGAAATTCAGGGGCAAAAATCTCGAAAGATTGCTAAAAGAGGTAGAGGAGGAATGGGGGATTTGAAGGCGTTTATTGACAGCAATATAATCGTAAACCACCTTGAAGGAAAGCTGGATTTGTCTGAGCTCAGGAGTAGATACACGCTCTGCTTAAACGTTATCGTTTTTAGCGAGGTTTTTCTCGTGTATCTAAAGGCTATTACTGGAAAAAAGACCTACGAACTGAAAAGAATCCAGAACTGATCATAGAGAAGGAAAATGAACTGGAAGAGCTTTTCATGCTTTTTGAGATTTTTGAGGAACTGGAAATTAACAGAGAAATCAGAAGTAAAATATCTGATTTCGTTTGATGGTGATTTTAATAGGGCATGCAAAGAGGAGAGTATAAAGCTTATTGACGGCATTTAAGTTTGATGATAAATCTCGAGACATAGGAGAGTGGAAACAAGCCCCAACTTAGAATTTAGCTTTATTCAGCCCCTTTGCAATTTTCCTGATTACCTCTTCAACCGTAAGAATCTCCTTAATCAGACCCGAAACCTGTCCTCCCAGAGCAGGATTCTCGGAGTCCCCGCTCAGCTCTGGCTTGAGAGCTCTCATTACAACCGGGCTCTCAATAACCATCGTGGAGTCACAGGTGGCTTTCAAAATCGCCTGCTTAACACTCTCTGCCACAGGACACTCTATGGTCGCAAGCAGTCTCGTGCCAATCTCGACACCCTCCGCTCCGAGAATAAGGGCTGCAGCAAATCCCCTCTCATCTGCTATTCCACCAGCGGCTATAACGGGAATGCTGAGGTTGTCGGCAAGCTCCGGAATCAAGCAGAAGGATGTTACACCACTCCTCCCTATAATCCCTCCCGCCTCAAAGCCCATCGCAACCACAGCATCCACTCCTGCCTTCTCAGCTTTCATCCCCTCCTTTAACCTTGACACCTTGTGTATGACTTTCGCTCCGGATTCCTTTATCCTTTCAGTGTATTTCTCTGGGCTTCCGGCAGAGGTGTAAATAATCTCAACGTCAGCTTTAAGTGCAACATCAAGATTTTTCTCCGAGCCGGGCTGATATATTGGGATGTTCACGGCGAAGGGCTTATCCGTCCTGTCTTTAACTTTCTCTATCTCTTCTCTCAGCTTTTCAGGCGTAAGGCCGGCAGAAGCTATAACACCAAGCCCGCCAGCCTCAGACACTGCAGATGCAAATTCTCCAAGAGTTATTCCGGCCATCGGGCCCTGAACTATCGGATATTTCGTTTTGAGTATTTTAGCAATCCTATTCATAGAGCAATTTGTCAGTAATAATTTAAAACATTTGTTGGTTCTTAACTACTCCAGTAAATCAAAACCCAATCTCGCAGAGTTCGCTTTAACATACTCAAAAAGCTCGCTCCCCCCAACGCAGGCGATTATGAAATTTCATTCTACTCTTGGGACCCAATGCAAGAGCTTTGAGCACCCCAATTCCCCTATTGAGGTTAACAGGTGCGTGGGTATATTTGATGCTGTGTAGCAAGTTTAAAAAATTGCGTTATGATAACTCAGGTAAAAAAGTTTAGTTTAAATCTTTCATCCCCAACCTAAACAGTTTTAGCCTGCACCTAAAAAGTTTAGACGTCATCTAAACTGTTTAATATAGAAATAACGAAAGATTTATAAGTTAAGAGTTAGCAAGATGCAGTGGTGTAAAATGTGGAGTAGCAAAGCGCTTGGGTTGGTGCTGGTGCTCGTAATTGTGGGAAGTGGTGTTGTATTAGCGATTGGTCATGAACAAAAAGCTGAAAACAAGGCAGCTACCAAAATCACAGGAGATTTTACTCATGGGGTACCTTTAAAATGGATGCAAAATTTGACAGTTGATCGATGTGGGGAAAATTACAAATGTTTTTATCAAAATGGACACCTAATAGCAAAAATAAATGATAACAGCGTTCCAGAAGTTTTAACGCCATTTGGAAAGGTAAGGGCAACACACATATTTAAAGTCCCCTCTGGAGCACGTATTACAGTGGACAATCATACGATAAAAGTAACTTATAGAAACATTGTTTTGCTAACCGTCAGAGACCCCGAGATAATCAAGACTACGAGAATTGAGGGCCAATATGATACAAAAAGTGATGTTATCAACGGATGGATAGAGTCAGCGTACAATTATTGGGTTCGAGAAGTTGTGTTCTTCTCTTCGGAGTGGCGAGTTCCCCAGTCTCCACGTTCAACGACGAGTACGATCTTTCTGTTCCCTGCAATAGAGCAAAACCAGAATGGTGTAATAGGATTCGGGATATTGCAACCTGTCTTAGAGTGGAATAACAGGGGTTCACCAGCTTGGACGATTGCGTCTTGGTATGGATACGGTGATTATTATTTCTACAGCACACCGAAACGCGTTTACGTTGGCGATAAAATAGTTGGAACCATAATGTGGAACGAACAAGAGAGAGTTTGGGAAGTTGAGACGTGCAGAGTAACCTCTTACTGGCAATGCACTGCAATTCTTACAAACACCTACAACTCACTGCGGCCCCAAAATGTCGCACTGTTTATCGCCTTAGAAGGATACGGTGTAGATGGTGCGGAGGACCTCCCAGGTGACACATACTTTAGACAAATCTCGGTCCGCGACTCTGCAGGTCAAATGGTTAATATAAATTGGTACACATGGATTAACCAAACAGCAAGAGAGTCACTGGATGGCTTAGGTGTTGAAGTACTAAACAGTCAGGCGATAAATTTGCTAACTCCAAACTGATTGTGGGATGAAAATGAGAAAGGTACTAATTTTCTTTTTGTTTTGTACATTAATTTTTGTAATTTATGAACTAGACCAGCTAACATCTAAGGGAGACGTTACAACCGAACCTCTAAAGGTTGAATTCACAGTTGAGTCGAAGTTTAAAGAACCTAAGAGTGACCAATGCAATATCCATAACTGCTTGTTTCCGGGTTTTGGGGAGAGGAATGCCCGTGTACTGTTTGTGAATTCTGAGGACATTAGCAGCATAAACAAAACTGCATGTATCAATTTAACTATAAAACCAAGAGAATATTACATAAACGGTAAGAGGTGCGAATACTGTGGAAAAGTGAAGCTCTATGCATACTTGGGTTCGAAACTAGATGCATGCCTGAGTGATCACTGGAGTTTTCTGTCATCGAAACTTGGGCAGCGAGTCGGGGAATCTGATTGGGTAGACTTAAACAGTACAGTAAATGTCACGGCATGCGTTAAAGGGCCTATGGGAGATTATTACCTTTACCTCGTCGTGTCGAGCCAGCAAGGATGGAAAAGCTGGAATTGTGTTACTGTAAGAATTGAAAACAACTTTAAAAGTGATTTACATCACAGAAGGAGTGGCTGGCAAACGCCCTTAGAGAACATGGTCGTACTCGGTGTTATTTCGGGGCACCCACTTGCATGGTAAATTCTTTAAATTTTTGGGTGAAAAAATGAGAAAAGTAGTAACTCTGCTCTTAGCTGTCGTTGAAATTTTGCTCATCTATGACTGTCTAAAAACAGAGATGGAACTCACTACTATTGTGCTGGGCATAGCAGCAGGCTTGCTGGTGTTTATTGTGAAAAAACATCTCATAGACGTATGGAAAAGGAAGGTGATGAGATTCCTAATCGTTTTCTCCTCATGATAACCATATATGAATCTGCAAAAGTATCATTTGGAACAACGGTAACGTTCGCGGAATCTTTTTTAGGGACGCTTGTGGTATTAAATGTGTTGGAGAAGTATGGAATAATGTTTGTTCCCACCGCCGTAGTGGTTGGGAAAGAAAACACGACCATTTTGACCGGTTCTACAAACGTTAAAGATATGCTGGAAAGAGGCTTGAGTGAGGGTTGAAGTTTTATGGTGGTTAATTTTTTAATTTTACGGTGAGATAGATGAAACTGCAAGCACTTCTGTTCATCATAGTGGCACTGCTTTGCTGCTGTGTGGCTGATATAGGAGGCAAGATTACGAGTCTCGGCAAAATAGCTGATGAGTCTATCGTATACGTCTGGTGGGGTGTGAAGGCGGAAGAAAGGGTTTACCTCGGTTTAGGGACTAATAAAGGGGTATCCTTTGCAGAATTCCACCCTCCAAACCATAAGGGGATTCTTTTCAGCAGCGAGGATTTCAGTCAATGGGAAGTGGCGGTGTGGGATGGAGAGGGGATTCTAGTCTTCGGCGAATCTGTTTTCGAGAACGGAAAGTACTCTCCCACAGACCAGATACTGAGCTTCGACCCAAAATTGGAGAGGTTGAGGGTTCTAAACGCATCCCTTCCCTATCCAACCTCCGACGTGGCAGCGGTGTGGGGAGACGGTAGGGTTTACATCTTCCTGAACAACAGCGAAAGATGCGAGGTTTACGCCTTTTATCCGAGCAACGAAAGCTTTGTGAAATTGGATGTTTCTTGCCCCATCGAGCATCCGGGAGGATGCGTTCACTCGGTTGTTTGGTATGGCGGCAAAGCATACTTTTTCTGTGGCAAAGGGGTGGCAAGCTTCGATCCCATGAGCGGATTTAAGTGGATAGCATTCACCGACAGAGTGTGGGTCAGAGCTGTTACTGTGGCGGATGGCTACATCTTTGCCATCGGCGGGAGCAGCGAAATCGCAGAAACGAAGGATGTAATCATCAGGTTTAACCCGAAAACAGGAGAGCTGTGTGAGATGAACACCAAGCTTCCCGTTGCGAGGGGTCAGGCGGTGGCTGTCGGGGGTGAGTACATCTACATCTTCGGAGGATACACGAAGAACGGCTACGCGAACGAAATTCTGAGATATGATTACAGGGGCGATAAGTGCGTTTAATTTCATTCAACTTCTGAACAATGACGTACAAAAATACCATATACAACGGAAAACAGTAATATATGACTGTGTCACAGTTGAACTGTGGACGAAAAGAGGGTTGCCAGATATCTCGACAAGTTTGGACACATTGAGGAGAGAGTTGGTGACATTCTGAACTGGATTGAGGAGGCAAAAGTTGACAAAAAGTCGAGACTGGCAGTTTATAAAGCTGCTCAGGAGGCTGTTGAAGCTGCGTGCGATCTTGTGGCGATGTTTCTTAGAGATTCTGGCGTTCCCCCAAAAGACGATTACACCAACTTCCAGAAATGGGGGGAGATGGTTGATAAAAATATTTCAGAGTGTTTAAAAGTTGCGAATGGGCTTAGAAACAGGCTGGTTCACCGCTACAATGGACTTGATGATAGAATTGCCCTCAACTCAATAGAGGAGATCATTCCGTGCCTTCAGGAATTTGTGAAGGTGATGAAGTCGTGGCTGAGAAAAAAGATGTAATTTATAGGGACTTTGAGTTCCTGAAAGACGATGTTCTTGCCGTCCTCCTGTTTGGCTCGGCGGTAGATTGCAGTTCAAGCAGGGATATTGACGTTTGCATCGTTTCGCCGGAAGGATGCGACATCAGGGAGGTTTTCAAGAGAGTCGATGTGGTGGGGAAGAAATACGACGTCTGGCTTTTTGAGGAACTCCCCCTGTACATGAAAATTGAAGTGATTG
The DNA here is from genome assembly GCA_036742095.1 of Archaeoglobus sp. Taxonomy (GTDB): domain Archaea; phylum Halobacteriota; class Archaeoglobi; order Archaeoglobales; family Archaeoglobaceae; genus Archaeoglobus. The sequence continues at coordinate 14,166 of DAINRD010000014.1, forward strand.
AAAAGCACTTAATCGTGTTCTGCAGAGATGAGTTGGAGCTGTATGAATACTTCTACCACTTCAGAAAGCTGTGGAAAGATCAGGAAAGGAGGAACAGGATAACGAGAGAGGACTTGGAGCAAATGGTCTCATGAGCTTTTTGTCGGATGCGGGATTTATGTTGTTAATGTTAAAAAGTTTTAAAAATCAGCTTATCAAAAAACACCGAAAAATTTAAGTTTTGTTAGACATTGTGTATCATGAGCTAAGAGGTGATG
>DAINRD010000015.1:0-2644 GCA_036742095.1 Archaeoglobus sp.
GCCGGGATGGGTTTCGGCAACTCTCAGGTTGGTGTGGTTCACTCTCTGGGACATGCCTTTGGAGCTTACTTCAAAGTTCACCACGGCATCTGCGTTGGCGTTTACCTGCCATATGCACTCCAGTTCTACCTGAATGAAGACAGTTCGAGGGCAATGATGGACTATTTGGCGAGAAGAGTTGGGCTCGAGGATGGAGAGGCGCTGGTGAATAAAGTTCTGGAAATCATGGAGAAGATAGAGGCACCGACAAAGGTTTCCCAGATTGTGGGGGAGAAGGAGTACTTCGATGCCCTTGATGAAATATGGAACCACGCCATAAACGACGCGTGCATAATAACTTCACCAAGGTGTCCTGACACAGAGCAGGTTAGAAAGCTCCTGGAGTATGCCTTCTACGGTAATAAGGTTGATTTTTGAGGTGGTGGTAGTATGTATGGCTATTGCGGGAAGATTCTGAGGGTGAACCTGTCAGAAAGAAGTGTTGCAACCTTTATCCCGGAAGAGAAGGACTTGAGGGAGTTTATCGGAGGAGCTGGACTGGGTGTAAAGCTGCACTACGACATGAGAACTTTCGAGGCCAACCCCCTGTCCCCTGAAAACGTTCTGACTGTTCTGACTGGCCCCTTAACGGGAACAAGAGCACCGTCAACCAGCAGACTTGAGTTCTGCGCCCGCAGTCCCCTGACAGGGATATGGGGTGAGTCCAACGCTGGTGGAAGAATGGCAACCTACCTGAAGTACTGCGGGTGGGATGGCGTAATTGTTGAGGGAGCCAGTGATAAGCCTGTTTACCTTAAAATTGACGTTAATGGAGCGGAAATAGTTGATGCAGAAGGTCTGTGGGGGAAGGGTTGCTACGAAACGCAGGAGGAGATTGAGAAAGACCTGGGGGAAAAGAGAGTTGCCACCGCTGTTATAGGCCCCGCTGGAGAGAATCTTGTAAAGTATGCATGCGTTCAGGTTGACAACTCCCGCCACGCGGGTAGAACTGGAATGGGGGCTGTGATGGGGTCAAAGAAGCTTAAGGGCATTGCTGTAGCATATGACCCATCTGAGAGGGAGAAAGTGGAGGTTGCAGATGAAGAGACCTTCAACAAAGTTGTTGACGAACTACTGGAAAGAATAAAGGATGACTTCACCTGTAACATGTTCACCCAGCTTGGTACAGCAGGCTACATGGAGACCTCAGAGGGATTTGGAGATTTGCCCATCAAGTACTACACGCAGGGAACGTGGGAAGGAGCGGGGAAGATTTCGGGGGCAGCAATGGCAGGGTCCGTTTTGAGGGGTAACGATGGCTGTCTCGGATGCGTGATAAGATGCGGTAGAGTTGTGGAGCACAAGGGCAGGGAGATACACGGCCCTGAATACGAGACTCTTGCCGCCTTTGGAGCCTTGCAGCTTAACGATGACCTCGAATCACTCATTGAAATCAACTACCTCGTCAACGACCTCGGAATGGACTCCATATCCTCAGGAGTTAGCATAGCCTTTGCAATGTACCTGACAGAGAAGGGAGTGGGCGACTTCAACATCAGGTGGGGTGATGCTGAGGCTGTAAAGCAGCTTGTGAGGGACATAGCTTACAGAAAGGGCAAGGGGGATGAGCTGGCGGAGGGTGTCAGATACCTCGGCATGAAATACGGTAAGGAGCAGTGGGCAGCCCATGTTAAGGGTCTGGAAATTCCCATGCACGATGCAAGGGGCTTTGCAAGTCTTGCAGCAGCCTACGCAACTCATCCAAGAGGTGCCTGTCATCTGCCGCATCAGATGTACCTCTATGAGATGGGCAAGGGGATAAGGGAGTACGGAATTAAGAGTGACGACAGATTCAGCAATGAAGGCAAGGGAATTCTTACTGCAAAAGTTCAGAATTTCTCGGAGCTGTTTAATGCGATAATAATGTGTGCTTTTGTCCCCGTAAGGCCTACGCAAATTGCCGAGATGCTGAAGGCTGTTACGGGCTACGAATACACCGTTGAGAACATCTACACAGCGGGAGAGAGGATGTTCACCTTAAAGAGGGTCTACAACGTGAAGTGCGGTGTTAAGGCCAAGGATGACGCTTTACCAGAGATAGTCCTTCAGCCCCTCGAAGGTGGGAGTGCAGGACACGTGCCTGACGTTAAAAAGCAGGTGTCGGAGCTTTACGAGTTCAGGAAGTGGCCTGAGGGTGTGCCAAGCAGGGAAAAGCTGGAGGAGCTTGGGCTTGAATGGGTTGAGTAGATTATCTTCTTGCCTTCATTTCTTTATAGCTTTTTATTTCCTCGAATTGCTCCTTAGTGGCACCACATCTCCCACAAATCTCCGGCGGCTCTTCTCCCCTGAAAACCAACCCACAGAGCTTGCATCTCCACTTCTTCATAATCTCACCCCAGAAGCTCAAACTTCTCGAAACTCTCTCCAGGGGCGTTGCAGAGCGGGCAGACATCGGGAGTCTCGTCCTTTACGACATAACCACACATCGGGCAAACGTAAATGGCTTTGAAATCCTCTGGGAACTCAAGAATCTCTGCCATATTTTTCTTTATAACCCCGATAAACCTCAGATTCATGGCGATTTTCCTTTCCTTGACATTCATTGCCCCCTTCACTGCCTCCTCTGTTCAAAAAATGGAAAAAACGATTTCTTTAGTTCGATTAA
>DAINRD010000015.1:2654-10941 GCA_036742095.1 Archaeoglobus sp.
CGTACTAACCGAAAAGTTTAATGGCTATCTCTGCCACCCTCTTCCCGAGCAATTTAGCCACTTGGACATCCTCATCCTTAGGCTTTCCTGTTGAGGTGGCACCGTAGTAACTTCCAGCTCTGTAAAGCTCTTTTACCGGGGGAAGTCCAACGACAATCATTCCGTGCCCAAGTAATGGAAGTATCATGCTCAAAAGAGTTGCCTCCTTCCCTCCGTGGGGCATCTCGTTGGATGTGAAGACAGCTCCGACCTTCCCCTCAAGCCTTCTCTCCATCCACAGCCTGCCCGTCATGTCAATGAACTGCTTCATCTGTGAGGACATCACCCCAAATCTCGTTGGAGAACCGAGGACAATTGCATCGTATTCGGCAAGTTCTTCGGGAGTTGCAACTTCAAAACTCTCAAGCTCATCCTTAACCTTCATATAGCCCGGATTTTTCTCAAGAACTTCTGCAGGAATCGTTTCAGGCACCCTTTTGACAACGACTTCAGCTCCAGCCTCCTTCACTCCCTCCGCCACTGCCTTTGCGAGATTCATTACGTTGCCTGTGATGGAGTGAAAAACAACCAGAACTTTAACCATGTCAGATCTTAAGTTCTTCCTCGCTCATCCAGAGCCCGTGAATGTTGCAGTAGGAGAAGGCCGTTAGTTTTCCAGATTTCTCAGTCTTAAAGATGAAAACCGCCACTGGTTCTGCGTAAACTCCGCTTGTATTTGGCCCGTCAACTGAAGCCCCATGAGCTGAAAAGTCTGCCCTCCCAATCACGTAGGGAAACTTACTTCCTTCAGGCTGGAAAACAAGCTCTATCCATGCAATGTGATGCTCCGTTGTGTTTGGATGCGGTATTTCCTTGCCAACACTAACTTTTACCTCCACCAAGCCTTCTTCTGCCCTTAAAATTTCTATTACGGGTACGTGCTTCTCCTTCTTCCAGTCAGCTGTCTGAAACATACTATCACCTACTTTAGTGTTGTTTCTTACTTTATAACATTTTTGCTCGAAATTCGAATTCAGGGTACTCTATAGGATCCTGTATTTTACAATGAATCCTTCCTCATCCTCCACATATTCTACGATTTCCGCATTTACATCCTGAATAAGGTCCTCAAAGTAGTCGTAAACACCACAGCTGGCGCAGAATGGGCCCGTAAACCTTACAAAAGCGACGTCTCCCTCTGACTTCAAGAATTCAGCATTTGCTTCTGGAGAGTGATAGCGGTTGAACTTATCGATAGCCTCCTTAAATCTTAGAAGGTTTGTGTATTCCACTTCTTTGTCAAACCCGTGCTTCTCAATCCAGTGCTTGATGTAGGGACAGGAAATTTTGATTTTTTCAAAATTCCTTGCATACTCCAGAGCTTTCTCCACTACTCTTGAAGCGTATCCCTTTCCCTCCTCACCCTTAGCCGTGAAAGTGGCTAAAAGTTCTATCTCGTTACCACTTTCTGCGTAAAAAACCCACGAAACCCTTTTTGAGCCTTCATACAGACTTATCTTATCTCCCTCAATTTTGAACTCCATGATTATATACGGGCTTGAACGTTTAAATTACTTTGGCCCAGTATCCAGCTCTTTTCACGGCCTCAACGAACTTTTCTTCACTCTCGCTCTCGTCCACCTCTATAACGGCCCTCTCAAGCCCGACCTCGACAACCTTTGCTCCGCTCTCCTCCAAGGCAGCCTTGACAGCGCTTACGCATCCCGTGCATGTCAGGCCTTTGAGCATAAGTTCCAGCCTCTTACGCTCTCTTTCTTCACTTCTGACCGAAAAGCCCAGCTTGTGGAGATACCATTCGCAGCACCTCCCTGAGGGGTTGGTGACCACGCACCACTTCCCCTTTCCCGCTCCAGTCACTTCGAGAGCCCTTTCCTTTCCGTATTTTTCCGCAGCATCCATCAGCACTTCCTCCGTTACTCGATTGCAGTAGCAAACGGGCTTTGGCTCCTCTCTCTCTTTTAAGCCAACCCTTGTTTTCAAATGCTTCTTGGTGAAAATCTCCTTTTCATTGAAGTAAACCACTTCACAGTCCTCATGAGGGCAGAAGTAAAAGTTCCCATCAACTTTCCCCCAGAACTCCTCCTTTACATGGACCCCGACTGTTAGAGGCAGCACTCTCCATCCATCACTTTTGCAATTTGGACACTTCATCCCTTAACCTCCTGAACATCTTTGAACTCCCTCAAACAGGTTTTGCAGCATAAAACGTAGACTCTGTTTCTGTATCGGTAAATGATGGGTTCATCGAACATCTCTTTCCCGCAGTAGTCGCACCTGTAGTTCACCTTTGCTTTGAAGGGAACATCCTTCACCTTTCTTTCTATCACCGGGAGGATTTCCAGAGCGTCAAGTTCCGCTTCATCAATAACTCTCGAAAGCTCGTTAACGTCAGCGACGTTTACTCTGAGAAGGAACTTCCTGCTGGTAATCCTGTTAATCTCTACAATTTCATCAATTTCCATCAGCTTTCCTTCATCGCTCACATTGGCAAGCAGTAAAAAAGAACTCCCTGAATTCTCAAACCTGCAGGCAAGCTTTATGGTATACCTTTCTATCACACCATCTCTTTCAAGTCTTTCAATCCTCGACTTGACTGTCTGCCTGCTAAGCTTAAGTGCCTTTGAAAGCTCGGATATGCTGATTCTGGCATTTTCTTTAAGCATGTTGATAATCTTGATGTCTATTTCATCAAGCCTCATGTAACATTGTGAAGGTTAACAAATTTTAAACTTTTCTATTTTGAATTTAACAGTTGGTTATCAGATAAGCTTTTCTTGTTTGGCAACGTGTTTCTGTTAATGGAGAAAACAGTTAGAGTTACTGGAATGACATGTGCCATGTGCGTTAAGTCGATTGAGACTGCAGTTGGAAGTCTCGACGGGGTTGAGGAGGTTAAGGTCAATCTCGCCACTGAGACAGCATATTTGAAATACGATGAGAAAAAGGTGGATTTTGAGACGATAAGGAGGACGATTGAGGACCTCGGATACGGTGTTGCCGTTGAGGGGGAGTTGGCTGAGGAGATTGAAGATAAGCACCTCGCCGAAATGAAGAAGAAGCTTTATTTTGCTGCCTCTGCTGGTGTTTTACTTCTTGGTTTGATTTACCTTGTAGATGTGCCCTTCGAGAGCTTTGTTCAGCTTGCGATCGCTTTGCCTGTTGTATTTTACTCAGGAGGCTCCATTTTCAAAGCTGCCATGTCAGCTTTGAGGCACAGAACGCTTAACATGGATGTTATGTACTCCATGGGTGTCGGTTCCGCCTTCTTTGCGAGCGTTCTCTCCACTGCTGGAGTTTTTCCTGAGGAATACATGTTTTACGAGACCTCAGTTTTACTGCTTGCCTTCCTTCTCCTCGGCAGAACGCTTGAGGCGAGGGCGAAGAGCAGGACTGGAGAGGCAATAAAAAAGCTCATCGGGCTTCAGGCGAAAACGGCCGTTGTTATCAGGGATGGAAAAGAGCTTGTGGTGCCGGTTGAGGAGGTTACTGTCGGCGATGTTGTTGTGGTTAAACCCGGTGAGAAAATACCTGTTGATGGTGTTGTGGTGGAGGGAGAGAGCTACGTTGACGAATCGATGATTTCCGGCGAGCCTGTTCCTGTGTTAAAAGGTAGGGGCGCTGAGGTTTTTGGTGCAACAATCAACAAAACAGGCGTTTTGAAGATAAGAGCCATGAGGGTAGGAAGTGAGACACTGCTTGCACAGATAATCAAGCTTGTAGAGAGTGCAATTTCAAGCAAACCACCCATACAGAAGCTGGCTGATAGGATTGTTTCTTACTTTATCCCCGTGGTGCTGCTCATAGCCATTTCGTCCTTCATTTACTGGTACTTTATCGCCAGCGCTTCGGCACTTTTCGCCTTCACGACACTAATAGCCATTCTGGTGGTTGCCTGTCCCTGCGCCTTTGGATTGGCCACTCCAACAGCTCTGACCGTCGGTATGGGGAAGGGTGCGGAACTTGGACTGCTGATAAGAAACTCTGATGCGCTTGAAATGGCAGAAAAAGTCACAGCTGTGGTTTTTGACAAAACAGGCACTCTGACAAAGGGCAGACCGGAGGTTACGGACATAGTTTCCCTTAACGGAAGCGAAAGAGAGCTTCTGAGGCTGGCGGCAATGGCGGAAAAGAGGAGTGAACATCCAATTGCTGAAGCTGTTGTCAGAAAAGCTGTGGAAGAAGGGATTGTGGTTGAGGAGCCGGAGAAAATGGAAGTGATAGCAGGAAAGGGCGTTGTTGCCATTGCGGGAGAAAGCAGCGTTCTTGTCGGGAACAGAAGATTGATGGAGGACCACGGAATACGAGTTGACGGTGAGGTTGAGCTAATACTGGAAAGGCTGGAAAAGGAGGCAAAAACTGCCGTAATTGTAGCTAAGGGCAGTAGGGTTGAGGGGATTATTGGAGTGTCGGACACTCTCAAGGATTCGGCAAAAAGAGCTGTTGAGGAGCTTAAAAGAATGGGGATGAAGGTTGGAATGATTACGGGAGACAACAGGAGGAGTGCTGAGACAATTGCAAGAAAGCTGAACCTGGATTTCTTCGTTGCTGAAGTTCTGCCAAATCAGAAGGCTGAAGAGGTTGCGAAGTTGCAGGAAGAGGAGGTAGTGGCTTTTGTTGGGGATGGAATAAACGACGCTCCGGCTCTTGCTCAGGCGGACCTTGGCATTGCCATAGGAAGCGGGACAGATGTGGCGATTGAAAGCGGAGACATCGTTTTGGTGAGAGACGATTTAAGGGACGTCGTTGCGGCGATACAGCTGAGCAAAAAGACCATGAGCAAGATAAAGCAGAACATCTTCTGGGCTTCAATTTACAACACAATTCTGATTCCTGCTGCTGCAGGTCTGCTTTATCCCACTTTGGGTGTTGTTTTCCGCCCCGAATTTGCGGGAATGGCAATGGCCATGAGCAGCGTTAGTGTTGTGACCAATTCGCTGCTCATGAAAAATTACGTTCCTCCAATAAGGAGGGATAGAGGAGGTGATGGTGTGAAGAAGGTATTACTGGAACTTTCTGGCCTGTCCTGCCAGCACTGCATTGCAAGAGTTACCAAGGCACTGGAGGAGGCAGGAGCGAAGGTTGTAGAGGTTAACCTCAGCAGAGCCGAGATTGAGGTTCCAGAAGGGGACGATTTGATAAAATACGTAGAAGCTGTACAGAAAGCCGGTTACGACGCCAAGCTGGCTTAAAACTTTTTATTTTTTATTGGAATTTTGCTAAATCCCGTCAATGTATTGATTTTGGGGACACACATTCATGGGTGCAGCTTGGCGAATTAAGCTATCTTGGACAGAAATAAAAGCATATGGGGTAATGCACACCATTAGTGATAAAAACAAATTTAAGAGGTATTTCTACCCATCTAAAGGGACAATAAACTATTGGGCCAATTCTGGAACCTGCAGACGCGACTGGGAGCCTGTTAGATAAATCTAAACCAGATGGCCAAATAGGAAATCAGGAAATATGCGAAAATCTAAGTTTTTGCTGGATGCCAACATTTAGCTTTAAGCACAGAGGTGATTAGAACATTCTTCTACCAAAACACATTACTCATACTTATGCAACCTAACAACGATTTCATCTCCACCTTCCAAATCTTCTCCATCCACCTCCACAACACCTACTAATCGATTATCTGATGTTTTAACTGTTACAACATAAACCCCATAATTCCTAAGCACAGTTTGATATTTTCCACTCTCATCTGTCTCACCTCTCTCAACGAGAGGGTCATACCGGTTTTTCAACGCGAAAATCTCCACTTCCGCATTTTTTGCTGCTCTATCGTTTGCTTCACCTGCGGCAGGGTTAATTATCGCATTAATCGTGATATTCACAGCATTAAAGCCGTGTTCTTCGAAGACAGAGATTCCTGTGTCATCTTTCAGGTTGTATAGATTTTCGTAAACGTTTCTGTAATTCTCTTTCAGATGTTCGGCGTATGATTCAGCTTTTACAGGATAATTGGGTGTTGTAAATATCCCGTCAAAGACCCACCAGCTTCCATTCCAGTAAATTTCTGGAAAGGCATGGTCAAACCCCTCCATATCAACTTCTCTCGTTTCCAGCCCAGTAACATCTCGCAGGACGGTTTTAATGGCAATAGCAAACTCTTTGCAATTCCCTTTTTTCTGCAGCACTGTTAGCTTCTCAAGCCCATCAAACCACTCAATGTATGCCAGGAACAGTGGTGTGAATCCGAGTAAAATCCTGAATCTCGGGTTATAATTCTATTTGGCAGCGTCTCGTTTCTCCCGTAAGTCCCTTCAAATTCATCCCTGTATGCTACGACAACCATCCAGGAAGAGTTCATTTTACTTTTCTCTTTTAGATTATCTTTGAAAAACTGTGCGTATTCGTTCACAATGCCACGATACTCAAACTCCACGGCAACAAGCATTGTAATTTGAGAGAGCAACCAGAAAATGATGAACAAAGCCATTACTCGCCACTCCCTTCAAGTTCTTCTTAGATTTTCGAAACTTATATGCGAAAACTGCCAGTGAAAAAATTAAAGAGATTAGCAGTGGGTAAATCGTTAAAACTTCAATTAAGGGATAGATTACAGACAAGACTGGAACCTCGACAAAAACGATAAACACGACAATTGGCAAGGAATGCAATATGCTCTTCCTAACTTCAATGCTCATGTAAAAGATTTAAGAAGCAAAAAAATATTAACTTTGCACTGCTAAAACAGACATGGAACTTAATTCCAAACTCTCAAAAATCATCGAAACCATCAAATCCCATCCCAACGTAATTGCAATCTACCTCTTCGGCTCTCACGCTAAAGGAAATGCGACACCTCTTTCAGACATAGACATCGCAGTTATAATGGAGAATCCAACCTCAGAAAGTGAAGCGGACATCGGAAGTCTAACCTCCCCGGAAATCTATGTGGTCCTTTTCCACCGCCTTCCTCTGCACATCAAGCATGAGGTATTCAAGTACGGAAGAGAGCTTTTTGTGAGAGATGAAGAGAAACTTGCCGAGATAAAGTTCAGAGTTATGAGGAATACCTCGACACGTCTCGAATGTATAAGCGCATTTCCTCAGAGGTGCTTGGATGAGGCTGATGCAAAAGAGCTGCTGGATTATGCGGAGTGGGTTCTGTTCAATAATTAATGGAGGCGAGGAGTAGTGAAAGCAAGTAAGGTATTGGATGTTATTCTGGTGATAGTTGTTGCTTTGAGCTTTTGTGGTTGTGCTGAAGTATTAAAACTCGCAAAATATGCTAAGGTTACCAAAGTTGCTACTAAAATAGCCTTAAATCCAGAATTAAAAGAGAGATTTCGTTTTCCAACAACTGAGGAAGAGATTACATCAACAGCCAATAAAATCTACGAGAGAGTTGATTACCAAAACCCAACAGTTAGAAATCTTGCAGTAAAGCTCGCTTCAAAGTATCCGGGAGAAAGGAATATAATGCAACTGCAAGCGATGTATTCATACGTGAATTCAAGGTGGAGGTATGTCGCTGACCCTCAAGGTTTCGAATATTTTGCTTATGCATCAGAAACGATAAAGAACAATTTCGCTGGAGATTGCGATGATTACGCCATACTAATGGCTGCTCTCGGTGAAGCTGCAGGTTTCAGGATGCGAATCCTATTTGGATGTAGTGAAGATGAGTGCCATGCTTATCCTGAAGCTTATCTTGGTTCTGAAAGGCATGCTAAAGAACTTTTGAAATCTCTTACAGTAGCTTTCAAAGATACGGTTTACTACAGCAGAGATGGGAATGGAGGTTACTGGTTAAGCCTCGATTGGACGAGCAGCCATATTGGAGGGAAGTATTTAGTAAATCACGTATACATAGCGTTCTATCCAGCAGAAAAAAGATTTGAGGTCTTTTCTGCATCTTAACCATTTTTCCTAACTCATCACGAAACCATTATAACCTTCTTCCTCTATGTTCCACATGGAACAAGTTGGAACAAAATCTGAATCAACCTTTAGAGAGGCTCAGAGAACCAAAAACGGCAGCAGCAAGGTTGATTTGCACATACGGATTTCAAGGGAGAATTATATATTTCTAAAAGAAAATTTTAATTACAGGATTTCAGAGACTGTAAACAAACTTCTGGACTTTTTTAGGACTGAGCAACCTCTGGAATTCAGAATTTTAAAAATAGAAGTTGGTAGTGGGCTCGGGGAGATTCGAACTCCCGACCTCCTGCGTGTGAGGCAGGCGTCATAACCACTAGACCACGAGCCCTCAAACTCTGGAAGACGAGGATGTTTATAACGTTTATCGTAGGGTGTTAAGGGGTCCGACGGC
>DAINRD010000015.1:10951-14386 GCA_036742095.1 Archaeoglobus sp.
CGTGCCCCTGCACCCTCCGGCCGCAACGGCGGGTATAACCATTTAAACCAATCTGAAATTTAATTTTTTCTTATCCAGTGCTTTTACAACTTCAGGAAAAACTCGAAAGCTTTAAATAATTCCTTAACAATGTTAAAAATATGAAACAGGTTGATTGTATCGGCCTCTACTGCCCCGAACCTGTTTTCAGGGCGAGGAAGGCAATGGAGGAGGCCGAGGTTGGGGATGTAATAGAGATACTCGCTGATGACCCTGCAGCGGAATCAGACATTCCACTTCTGGTTAAAAAGCTCGGTCAGGAGCTTGTTGATTTTGAAAAGCTTGAGGATGGAGTTTTGAGGTTTGTCGTAAAAATCGTTAAGGAGGTGAGGTAGATGGCGAAGCTGCTTTACGTTCAGACGAGTGGAATTGACACTCCTGAAAGGCTTTATGCTCCTTTCGTCCTTGCAATGACTGCAAAGGCCATGGGAGATGATGCAATCATTTACTTTGTTATCAAGGGTGTAACAGTTGTTAAAAAGGGTAACGCTGATAAAATAAAGATAGGAAACTTTCCACCGTTAAATGAGATAATGAAACAGGCGATGGAAAGCGGGGTTGAGATGATGGTCTGTGACAGGAGCTCAGAACTTCTCGGAATAGATAAGGGAGAGATTGTTGATGGCGTCAAGATTGTAGGTGCCGCAACACTTAACCAGCTTGTGCTTGAAGCTGACGGTGTGCTTTACTTCTGAGGTGTTGGAGATGCCCTACTTTGACTACGCCTCTGCAAAGCCCGTTGACGAAAGGGTCGTGGAGGCGATGCTTCCCTACATGACTGAAAACTTTGGGAATCCGTCTTCAATTCACTCCTACGGCTTTAAAGCGAGAGAGGTGATTGAGGAGGCAAGAGGTAAGGTTTCAGAGCTTATAAACGGTGCAAATGGAGACCTCATTTTCACCTCAGGTGCCACGGAGTCCAACAATCTCGCCCTCATTGGATACGCGATGAGAAATGCCAGAAAGGGAAAGCACGTTCTTGTTTCTTCAATTGAGCACATGTCCGTAATAAATCCAGCCAAGTATCTTCAAAAGCAGGGATTTGAGGTTGAATTCATCCCAGTGGACAAATACGGCACCGTCGACCTTGAATTTATTGAGGAGAAAATCAGAGAGGACACGATTCTTGTGTCCGTTCAGCATGCAAACAATGAAATTGGAACGATTCAGCCCATAAAGGAGATTTCGGAAATAATTAACGGGAGAGCAGCTCTGCATGTCGATGCCACAGCCTCTCTCGGTCAGATTGAGGTTGATGTTGAGGAGCTTGGCGTTGATTTGCTCACCATCTCAAGCAACGACATCTACGGGCCGAAGGGTGTGGGAGCGCTGTGGGTAAGGCAGGGAGTTAGGCTGCAACCCATAATTCTCGGTGGAGGGCAGGAAAGGGGAATGAGGAGCGGCAGTGAAAACGTGTCGGGAATCGTCGGATTCGGGAAGGCAGCGGAAATCACGAGGGAAATATGGAAGGAGGAAGCCGAGAGGATAAAAAGGCTGAGGGACAGGATAATTGAAAACGTCCTGAAGATTGAGGAAAGCTACCTCAACGGCCATCCCGAAAACAGACTGCCCAACAATGTAAACGTTAGATTCAGCTACATCGAGGGCGAATCCATCGTTATAAGCCTCGATATGGCGGGAATTCAAGCTTCGACCGGCTCAGCGTGTAGCTCAAAAACCTTGCAGCCCAGCCACGTTCTCATGGCGTGTGGGCTGAAGCACGAGGAAGCTCACGGCACTCTGCTTCTCACTCTGGGCAGGTACAACACTGATGAAGATGTTGAAAAGCTGCTTGAGGTGCTGCCGGGTGTGATTGAGAGGCTGAGGAGCATGTCTCCTCTCTACAGGAGGTGAGAAAATGTATAGCGACAAGGTTTTCGAACATTTCCAGAATCCGAGGAATGTCGGAAAGATGGAGGATGCTGACGGTGTCGGAACAGTTGGCAATCCAGTTTGCGGGGATTTGATGACCATCTACATTAAAGTTAAGGACAACAGGATTGAAGACATCAAATTCCAGACCTTTGGGTGTGTTGCAGCAATAGCAACCAGCAGCATCGCCACGGAGATGGCGAAGGGAAAAACTATTGAAGAGGCGTTGAAAATAACGAGGGATGCTGTTGCCGAAGCCCTTGGCGGTTTGCCAAAGCAGAAAATGCACTGCTCCAACTTAGCTGCAGATGCGCTGAGGAGGGCGATAGTTGACTACTTCAGAAAAAATGGAAAAATTGATAAGATAAAGGAATTAGGTCTGGAAAAGGAACTTGAGAAGATGGAGAAAGGTGAGATGGACGACCACGGAGAGTATTGTGAGGCCTGAGTCATGAAACCCCACTGCGTGATGATGGTGAAATACGTACTCCCCGCCCTGAGGGCTCAGGTTGCGCTTGAGTTGATAGAAAGAGGTTACAGGGTAAAGGATGTTGCAGATTTGCTCGGATTGACACAGGCTGCAGTTTCGCAGTACATCAACAGCAAGAGGGGACAGAAGGGGATGGAGATTTTATCAAAATCAGATAAAGCAAATAAGGTAGTTAAGGAGCTTGTGGACAATCTTGCCTCAGGCAGGATAACCATAGAAGATGAAGTGGAGTATCTCTGCAAAATATGTGAACTTCTCAGAGAAGAGGGATTGGAGGAGTATGCCGTTTGAGCTGGACAAAAGTGCGGCGAAGCATCGCTGTGACGTCTGCGGGAAGATAGCGAGAGACCCGATAGTTGTCAAAACCTGCTGCGTTGACCATCCTGTAACCTTCTGCAGCAGAAGCTGCTACCAGAAGTGGAAGGCAGGGTGGATGAGAAGGCAGGAACAGTTAGTTGACAGAAGAAAAAGGCTGCTGTAGTTCAAAACATTTTTAAACCAAAGTTAACAATGTTATCACATGGACGAGGGTAGAATTCACGGCATAATAATTCACAGCGGTCAGTGGGATAGAATTTACCACGGCTTCAGCATAGCTTCAGTTCTTGCATCAATGGGCGAGGAGGTTCAGGTTTTCCTGACCTACTGGGCCCTGAGAAATCTCTGTAACGGCGAGAAGGTTTTTGACAGTGATGAGGAAAGAGAAATTATCGAGAAAGGAATAAAAAGAGGGATACTGAGGGAGATAAACCAGCTTGTAAACCTCGGAAAGGCCTTTGGGAATATGAGGGTAATAGCCTGCTCCGGCAGCATGGAGCTATTCGGAATTAAAGAAGAAGAGTTGCCCGAGTGGGTGGATAAGGTTGGTGGCCTGACGGAGGTGCTCGGAGGGGACAATTTCATTTTTATCTAACTCAGATTTTTCTACAGCAGCTGAAATTCAAGAAGATTTAAATAGTAATTATAAACTACGATGAAAATGTACGATGTTGCGATTGTGGGGGGCGGGTTTTACGGGTCTGCTGGCGGGTTCT
>DAINRD010000016.1:0-5912 GCA_036742095.1 Archaeoglobus sp.
ATCTTGGATCAAGAGCAAAGCCAACTGCTGCATGTATGAATCCGATTATGTACGATGCCATAATTGTCCCCCTCAGGTTACCCAGTCCACCAAGCACTGACACGAGAATGGCGTAGGTGAAGAGAGGCCAGCCGATGAAGGGGTTGAGGGCCCAGATAGGAGCGATGAAGAGCATTATGATGGCAGGTGGTATTGAGGCCAGTATCATCGCGATTATGAACATTCTGTCGAAATTCACGCCGACGAGCTTAGAGGCAAAGACATCCTGGCTTATTGCTCTCATTATCAGACCTATTTTTGTCCTCTTGAAGATTGCGAGGTAAACCAAAACGAGAATAATTGCGATGACTGACGTTACAGCAAGCTGTCCCGGAATGCTGGCAGGACCAACGGGGATGCTGCCTCCAATCACAGTTGTTGGCAGATAAACTCCCACTATCTCAGGATAGGCGTAGTTTACGAGCTCCTCAATGATTATGAAGACAGCAATCAGCGCAGCTAAGAGGTAATCCTCCACCTTCCAGAACTTTTTAATGATTATCTGGTAGACAATGAAGGAAAAGAGGGCCACGAGAGCCATGGAAAGCACTGCAGACTCAACGAACCCAAAGCCAGCATCCCTCCAGAACATCCACGTTCCGTAGGCTGCAATTAGGAATATTGCACCGTAGCCTAAATGGAATATCCTTAGAACTCCAGTGATTATCGTGAAGCCAAGGGCGATTCCAAGGTAGAGGGAGCCAAAAATAAAGGTGTAGGAAAAAATTAAGGCAACGACGTCTAACACTCAGACACCTCAGCACGTTTCTCTAAGCTCTGCAGGCGATTTATAGGCTGCAGGATCAACCTGACTGACAACCTCCTCAGAGAATCCAGCTTCTCTCAGCAGTTCTGGTGGGGTGATGAAGACAAGCCTGCCATTGCACTGGAACTGCGCCAGCAGCACAGGTCCACCGCTGTAGGAGTGGAAGAGTGGTGACTTGTAGCCGAAGTAGCTGAACTTTGCCGGGAAAGCTGTATGGTCCTCAAACTGCATCTCTTCCATTGCCTTTATGATTGCGTTGATGTCAAGACTCCCTGCTTTTTCAATTGCCTCCTTAACCCTGTACATTTCAGAGTAGTAGTAGTGGACTGACATATCTGCAGAGAGCTTCATTTCATGCATCTTCTTCACGACCTCCCTTGTCTTGGGTGTGACTGGTGGGACATCCTCTGTGTCATACATGATGGTGAAGCTGCCCAGTGCTGCCCCTCCAGTCAGGTCCCAGAACACCCGCCACTGATTTGGACCTCCGAAGAAGGATATCGGGATATCCTTTGCTCCCGAAGACGCCCACTGCTTTGACATTGTTATTGTATCAGTGTACCAGCTTGAGAGGACGAAGATATACTCAGCCCCGTTTCTTGCAGCCTCCTCAAGCATCGGAAGGAAGTTCTTCTCTCCAACAGCAATGTTTGCCTCGTAGACAACCTCTAAGCCGTATTCCTCCTTAACCCATTCCCTCATTGGCTTGCTCTCGAACTTGCCGAACTTGGATTCGTAGACACAGCCCTTTCTTGCACACTCAGTCCATGCGGCATCCTCAAGGAACAACGCCACCTTCTTCACGTCAAGATAGTTCTTTGCGAAGTGGAAGAAGGTCTTTGGCGTCTTGTAGTTCAGTTCTGGGTCTGGCGGGAGATTTCTGAAGTAGAACTTGTACTTGTCGTAGTCCTCAATAACCTTGAAGGTCGTACCAACTGCAGCCTGTGATGAGATGACGATGTGCGGCTTTGTGGGGAAGATTCTTGCACCTTCCTCAATAATTGCCAGAGCCTCCTCTGAAACACCCTCAAGGAAAACCACCTTACATCCCTTCTCAAGCACGGCACTTCTGTAGGCAGATATGGCAACATCAACCTTTCTCTGTGTATCTTCGTGGATGTACTCAACTTTCTTACCAAGTATTCCGCCCTGAGCGTTGATTTCCTCGACAGCAATTTTTATTGCTTCTGAGTCTGCTTTAAGAACGGGTATTCTCGGGTCGAAGAGCCCACAGACCACTATTTTCTCCTCCACTGGAGGTGGTGTGGTTGTGGGAATTTGGCCTGCAGGCGGGGCTGGTTGCTGACAGCCAATCAGGAATACTGCCACGACAACCACCAACAGCAACATCGCTGTTTTCTTCATACTACCACCATTTTTCATTATACTTCAACTTAATTATAAACTTTTCGTATGTTGTCGATAAAGAATGAGAATTATTTTGCAGAGAAAAATAAGTATTTCGCCATGCTTCAATTTATGCGAAAAATTTTATGGGATGTGCACCTCCAAAGGCACTCACAGCAGCAAAATGTATGAAATCTCGGAAAGCGAGGCAATTTTTGATTTATCCGAGCATTGGATACTGACGGCTAAAATCCCTTGAAAAAAGCATCCACTGATCCATATTTTCTTACGATTCTCAAATAAAGGTCGTCCAGAACTCTGCTCGACGCACCCCAGACAAGATGTCCGGCGCACTCAAAATTCGGACCCCAGTCTGTAACTCTTCTCGACTTCAGAACCTTTCTGAGCTCATCCACGAGAACTCTGCTCACCTCTCTTTTATCAGGCACAAAGTCAAGAGTTCTTATCATTCCCACAACTGGGCATATCCTTATCCGGTACTCAAGAACCTCCCTTGGCCTCAAAAATCCAAGGATGTCAACACAATCAGGATTTAACCCCATCTCCTCTTCAAATTCTCTTAAAGCGGCCTCAACCTCATTTTCGCCATCCTCAATCATCCCACCAGGAAAGGCAATGTGTCCTGCACTTCTGTTCAATCCCTTCGAACGCTTAATCATTACAAGTTTTGGACAGTTCTCGTCAAATAGGGGGACAAGAACTGCTGCTTTGCTTTTCTTTTCCACTTTTCTGTCCAGCAACCCTGCGAGCTTTTCAACGAGCACAAGGCAATTTCCTTAAAAAAGTATTTAAGGGTTTTTAACAAAGGTGAGCAAACGTGAGCAAACGTTAATAAATTCCTGCACCAACAATTCATCAATGCTCGGATGGGGAGAAATCGTCCTAATTATCATCGGAGCAATAATTCTTCTGGGACCGGAAAAAATCACTGACTTTGCGAGAGAACTCGGAAAACTCTACGGTGAGTACAAAAAAGCCATGAGGATGATTGAACTTGAATACATCTATGGTGTAAAGCAGATAAGCGATGAGGAGCTTGAAGAAAGCATAAGAAGGAAGCATCAGGAGCTTCTTGAAGAAATAGAAAAGTTAAAACTTGATTCTAAGACTGGTTGAACGAGTTACTCAGGTTTTGCAGCTCCTCCTCACTCATTCCTGTCAGTTCAATTACTGTCATACCAGTTTTGAGTTCCTGTGCCTCCTCCCTCGACATTACCTCTCTGAAAGCCTCGTCTGAAATAATAAGGCTGTTACCAAGCGGGTCTTCGATAATCAGAGTCAGCTCTTCTTCTCCGTCAACAGTATTTCTAATTCTTTCAATAATCCACTCGCACCTCCTCACTTTATCTTCATCACCGCTGTTCCAGCGCATCGCCGTTCTGACAATCCCCTCAACTCTGTCCAGAACACCCTCCAGATTCGTTATGAACGCCTGACTGGCAGGACCGGGCTCAATTGTTACGCCAATCTCTGGAATTCGAATCGTTCCTGAAGTTGACCTTATGACCTTCGTGAAAAGATTATCCCTGTTTATCTTTATGCTGTATCTGACAGGTTCCTTTTCTCCCACAACAACCGAGTCTGCATGCCTGAAACCGCACTCACAGCTAATTGAAGTAAGCAGTACTTCTCCAAAAAATGGAACTTCGTACGTTGTAACTAAGGTTTTAAGCTCTCTTCCGCAGCTCGGGCAGGGTATCATCTGACACTACTTCGAATTTTATTTCTGTCCACCTTGATTCCTGTTGGAGTAATAACGACGTAATCCTCACCGAGACCGACAATATCCCCCTTGACATCTTCGGCAAGCTGCTTCAGGTCCTTCAAAACCCTGTCAAGGGTGAGCTTATCGTGCTTTATGAAGGCAATATCTGCCACCACAATGTTCCCCTCGTATATTTCTCTCTTTATTTCGGGAATCTCGTTGAGGCCAGTTACCTCAGCAACCCTTATGTAGGCTGCAGCAGTCCCACTAATCTCGGCCTCATACTCGCTGAGGTCAAGCTCTTCATACTCATCGATGTTTATCTTTTCAGACTTACCGAGAATCTTGTCTATAAGCCCCATGCTTTCACCGAAGCTATTTTCGGTTTAAAGTATTTAAAGATTTTTTGCTGAAGTTTGCTGGGTTGGCATGTTAAGAGCATGTATATCAGAGCATAGAGAAACCTGAACTGGGCTGCAATAACAAAGCTTAAAAGACCTAAATCAACTAAGCTCTAAATGTATGAAATTTGACGTTATAATTATTGGCGCAGGGCCTGGAGGAATGTTTGCAGCTTACAAGCTCGCAGGAAAGCTTAGCACTGCAATTTTCGAAATGGGAAGGGACATTTCGAGACGAAAGTGTCCAAGTGACCTGTCCGAGAGCTTCTGCACGAAGTGCAGTCCGTGTAACATTACATCTGGAGTTGGCGGTGCTGGCGGGTTATCAGATGGAAAGCTCAACTATGTGCATCCCGAATATCCGTCAAGCTTTTCAGTTGGCGGCGATTTCGAGTTCATTGACCCCGATTACCTCATCGAGAAAATGGTTGAGGTTGATGAGATATTTCTCAAGCACGGCGCTCCCAACGAACTTTATGGTGATGACGTGGATAAAATTCAGGAATTCCTGAAAAGGGCAAATGCAGCTGGAATTGAGTTTGTTCCGCTTAAGCAAAGACATGTAGGAAGTGATGAGCTTCCCAAGGTTGTTAAGAGCATTGAAGACAAACTCAAGAAGGAAGGAGTTAAGATTTACACAAGGAAAATGGTTGTTGATATTAATCCCGAAAAGAAGGTTGTGAGGACTGATAAAGGTGAAGAATACGAATACGAGCACTTAATAGTTGCTGTTGGGAGGAGTGGAGCGAACTGGCTTGAAAAGTGGGCAAGGGAGTACAATCTCGAAGTTCTGGAAAACTCAAAGGCAATTGATGTTGGTGTCAGGGTTGAGGTCCCAGCGTCAATAATGGACGACATAACTTCGACAATTTATGACCCCAAGCTCAGGGTGATAACGAAGAGACACGACGATTACATGAGAACGTTCTGCACCTGTCCGAGAGGTTGGGTAATTAGGGAGGATTACGGTGATTTCTGTCTTGTTAATGGCCACAGCAAGGCTAAGGAGAAGACGAGCAACACCAACTTCGCTTTGCTCGGCCATTACGAGTTTACCGAACCCTTCGACGAGCCAAATGAGTGGGGAAGGGATCTGGCGAGAATTACCACGAAGCTCGGAGGAGGAAACCCCATTGTTCAGAGGCTCAAGGACCTCAGATTGGGTAGAAGAAGCACTGAAAGCAGAATTCGCAACAACAGGCTTGTTAAGCCAACCCTGAAAACGGCAATACCTGGGGACATCAGCCTTGCTTATCCTGGAAGGGCAATAGACGACATTCTTGATGCTCTTGAGAGGCTCGACAGAGTAATACCCGGTGTTGCTGACGACTCTACGCTTCTCTATGCACCTGAAGTGAAGTTCTACTCCTTAAAGCTGAAGGTTGACCCGTGGATGCGCACAAACGTTCCTTTCATCTATGCCATCGGGGATGGTGCTGGTGTTAGCCGAGGAATTGTTGGAGCTGCTGTTACTGGCATTATAGCGGCAGAGAACATTCTTGCTGAGAGGGGTAAGGCTGAATGAAGTTCTGGGATATAAGAAAGATCGAAAGTCACACACTAACTCTTCAGCTTGAGAACGGTAAACTTGAGAAGCCTCGATACGACAGCACGGTGTTGAAGGGTTTTAGAG
>DAINRD010000016.1:5922-9346 GCA_036742095.1 Archaeoglobus sp.
GGTTTGAGGTTGGCTGAAAAAAACGCCGCTTTCAAGGGTGATGGGGAAGTTCTTGAAACGGTTAGCAGGGGAAATTACAGGATGAAGGTAAAGAGGAATCCTTTCGACGTCTCATTTGAGGAAAAGCTTGAGCTGTTAAACGGACTGGAAAGTATTATCAGGGAAGCTTGTGTCAGTACGAGGGTTTATTACCTCGAAAACCGAAAGAGATTTCATTACGTGGATTCGTGCGGGTCCGAAGTGGAGTATGAGGTTTTGAGGACGGGGATTTCCATAATGGGCGTTGGGAAGGGAAAGAGCCTTCAGTTTCTGTCAAAGAGGCAGATGAAGGTTGGTGGTTTTGAAGTTCTCGATGGTGTGGAGGAAAAGGCCTACGAGATAGCTGAAATCCTTCCCAAGCTGGTTGACGCCTCAGCACCTCCGGCAGGGGAGATGAACGTCGTGATGGATCCCAGTCTTGCAGGAGTTTTTGTCCACGAAGCTTTTGGACATACGGTAGAGGCGGACCATGTGCTTCAGGGTGCGACGGTTCTGAAAGATCTGCTGAATCAGAAAGTGGCGGATGAGTCAGTTACGATAATCGATGACCCAACACTCCCCGAATTCGGGTTCTTCCCCTTTGATGATGAGGGCGTCAGGGCAGAGAAAAAGGTCATCGTTGAAAATGGAGTCTTAAAGAGTTTTCTTCACAGCAGAGAGACGGCCAAGAAGCTTGGGGGTAAGGCGGGGAATGCGAGGAGCGAGGGTGTTGAAACGCCGATAGTCAGAATGAGCAACACCTACCTTGCCCCTTCCGATTACACTTTTGAAGAGCTTATTGAGGAATGTGGAGATGGTGTTTATCTCATTGGTTCGAGGGGAGGAGAGACCAACCCCGCCACTGGATACTTCCACTTCAACGCTCAGTATGGTTATATCGTGAGAAATGGCGAAATTTCTGGCATGATCCGTGACGTTTCTCTTGCTGGAAATACCCTCGAAATTCTCAGGGAGGTTAGGCTTGGTAGAGAGATTGATTTCGATCCGGGCTTCTGCGGTAAGGCAGGCCAGCTTGTTCCTGTCTCTGATGGCTCTCCGGCACTGCTTTGCAGGGCAACGGTGGGTGGGGCTTGATGGATTGGGAGGTTTTCGAATACAGAACGAAAGGGATCTCTGCAGAAATTGAAGCTGGAAAGCTGAAAAGTGTTAAGTCCTACTCTGAAGTGAGCTATGCGGCGAGAGTTATAGTTGGGGGAAAGGTGGGCTTCGCATCGGCATCGACAAAAGAAGAGGCTTTGAAAATGGCTGAAAAAATTGCCGTCATTTCAGAAGAAGTTCTGAAGGATTTTCCCTGTGAGAATCCTGCAAAAGTTGATGGAATTTACGACAGAAGGGTTGAGGAGGCAGACTCTCAGCTAATTTTGGAGGAGTATGAGAGGGTCATTGCGGCGGCTGAGAAGGCAAATGTAGCTGCAGCAAGCATAAGCCACGAGGTGGGAGAGGTCAGGATAACGAACTCCTTTGGTTTGGATGTGTCAGAGAAATCCTCATATTCTTACTTCATGGTTGAGGCCGTGTATGAGCAGGGAAGCGCCTACGAATTTTGCGGCAGCAGAAAGCTTGATTTGGAAATCGAAAAGGCAGTTAAAAGGTCAGAGGAGCTTGCTGTAGATTCTTCAAAGGCTGTTAAGATTGAGGGAGGATTTTACGACGTCCTTCTTGAGCCAATAGCAGTCCATCAGCTTCTTTCTCACACCTTCTACCCCTCCCTTTCAGCAGAGAATGTGGAAAAGGGGAGAAGTGCTGTGAAAATCGGCGATGAGTTTGGCAAATTAAACGTCATTGATGACCCAACGATTAACGGCGGTTTAATGAGTTGCAGCTTTGACGATGAGGGGGTAGCTGCAAGGAGAACAGTTCTTGTTGATAATGGGGTGGTCAAAAGCTACTACACAGACTGGAAGAACTCAAAGAAGTACGGAATAACTGGAAATGGCTTCCGAATGGATGAAAGTAGCTATCCATCACCGCTCCCCAGCAACATTCTGATTGAGACTGAGAGAACAGACGGAGATGGCTGCCTGACGGTACACTCTTTGATCGGTTCTCATACTGCCAATCCCATAAGTGGAGACTTCAGCCTTGAGTGCAACAACGCATACTTGGGAGAGAAGGCCGTGAAGGGTGCAATGATTTACGGAAACATCTTCGACCTTCTAAGAAAAATTGAGGGGGCAGTGGGGGAAGAAAGGCAGGTGGAGAACACAATCTCCAAATCGCTCCGATTTGCCAATGTAAGGGTTGTTTAGCCTTAATTAAATTAGGGCGGGTTAACCTGGCCTCACCTGTTAACTCCCCTGCCCCTCACCTCACGAACATCTTTGAAATGAACACCGCAAGAAACATCAGGAAGATTAGAGCAATTATGAGCATTAGCACAACCCTTGCCAGCTTTCCAAGCCTCAGCTTCTCCTCCTTTTTTGTCACCTCAAAATCCAGAGCCTTTCTGCAAACCTCAAAGCCAGGTCTTCCTTTGAACCTCACCTCAAGCTTGTGCTTTCCGTAATATGGTGCGGGGAAGGAAAAACTGAACATCCCGTAATGATTTGTTTCAGTGCTGCCAACTTCTCTACCATCCACGTAAATGTAAACTGGTGCCCTTTCCATGGGTATCCATGACTTTTTCTGCTCGTCGTAATAGGTGAGCCATCCCTCTACCGTGACTACGTCATTTTCCGCCGGAAATGCGTCGAGGAAGTGTGCGGCAATTCTTGTTCTACGGGAGGACAAACTTGAAGAAGACATACACAATCACCAGCAGTATGAAAACGTGCTTTAAACCAGCTTCTAACCTCCCCTCTCCCATCTGTCCTGCCATCAATCCAGAGAAGAAGGCAACAAGCAGTGACGTTTGCATGAAAGTTGCCTTAACTTCTTCAATGTTGATGCTTGAAGTAAACTGAGTCACCTCTATGGAAGTGAATACTGTCAGCATGTTCTGAATGAGTATGTATGCAGTGTAGAGGAAAACACTGAAAGCGAGATAGATTATAAGGATGTACATGCTCATCTGAGCTTTTATTCTGTCTCTAACCTCAATTTCGAGCTCTGAATAAACTGATGCGGTGTTGAGTGCATCCCTTATGCTTGGTGTAGATTCAATGGCTCTGACAAGAAGAGATATTGCCTTTGCAAATATGCCGCTTCTAACTCTGTTCTCAACCTTTTCAAGGGCGGCAGTTATAAGCTCACCCCACTCCACCTCTCTTTTTATCCTCTTAACTTCTCTGCCGAGCACCCCAAGCTCCGATTCAGAAAGATGTCTCAAAGCCTCAACCACATTTAGGCCAGCCTCGTTGAGCGAAGCCAGCTGTTTCAAGAACTCTGGCAACTCCCTTTCCATTTTTGATAGTATTCTGCTCCTGTATTCGATGAAAATGATGGA
>DAINRD010000016.1:9356-14128 GCA_036742095.1 Archaeoglobus sp.
GGATGGGAGTATAACTGCTGAAAGAGAAACGAAAATCAGGAAGTCCAGGTCCAGTTTGCCGTAGAAGTAAATGAAGAAGGCTATGCCAGGTAGAATCAGGTAGAAGGAGAGGGCCCTCAGGGGGAGCATGTATGGCTCTTCTGTGAAGGGCCTTTTTAGAAAAGCAGCTACTTTCTTTAACTTTAGCAGAAATGTTCTAACTCTGAATTCAGGTTCTCTGTCAGAGATGCGAAGGGCGATTTCTTCCTCAGCATATCTGTGTTCGGCTACCCCCACTGTCTCCCGGGGTGTTGCTGACCTGACCAACCACAAAACAAAAAGGGAGCCTAAGGGGATGAATGAGAACATAACCAGTTTAAATATTTCGAGGGTTCCTGAGCCAACCATCTGGAAAACCACAAGCACAACCAAAAAGAACAGTGGAGCGACTATGAAGAGGGCCAGATAAATTTCTGCAAAAACCTGTAAAGTCTCGAAGTAGAGGGTGTAGTACGTTTCCCTTTCAGTGAGGAGCTGCTCTGATTTGGCTCTAAGGTACTCCACAATGTCCCCACCACCCTCGTAAACGTTTATGAAATTCTCAAGGAAGACCTTGAGTTTCTCTGATGGAGTCGTGTCTGCAATTTGCTTCATTGAAGTAATCAGGTCGTAACCAAAAACCTCCACAAGAGTAACAATTTTGTCAAACTCCTTGCTAATCTCACCGAAAATCTCCCTGTTTTCTGCAATGAATTTGAAAATATTGATTACGGGCACTCCACCCTTTGCCATCCCCAGCATCATGTTAACTGCATGTGGCAGAGAGGAATCTATCCTTCCTCTTCTCATGTTAGCCAGATAGAAGGGGTAGGAAAGGATCAGATACCTCGTAAAACCGAAGGCGAGTATGGCAAAGCCGGCAATTATCACAATTTCCACTTTCCAGTATGGAACCTCATAACCTCTAAAAGTGACGTATTCTCCAGCCTTTATGATTTCGGAAATCAGGTATCCAAGCATAGCGCCAGGGATAGTTGCGAGTAGGGGGTAGAACAGTGCTATAGAAAGAAGCTCCGGGATTGTCATCCTCATTCTTGCCTTTTCAACAATAGCAGAGATGCTGGAGTATCTCTCAGGTTTTCCATTCAATCTCCTTCGGTAGAATCTTCTGAAAAACATTGGGGCATAGAGGTTCATTTTCACCCCTCCAGCCTTTGCATCGCAAGTTCAGAATTGCGGTAGTAGGCGTGGATGTACCTTGTAACATCCCTGTAGTTCTTTATTCCCCTCTTGAGCATGATTTCAAGGTATCTTTTTCTGTTAAGTAACTCCTCATAAACCTCCTGCACTCCCACCCCCATTAAATCGGCAATCTTTTCGATTTTTTTGGGCATTCCCACCTCAATATGGGCATCTTGCTTGGGGTCCCACTTCACAAACTGATTGACGAGGAGGTTTTTATCTGCCGGATCAATCCCAAGTATTTCATTCACTTCCTTTGTTCTTCTCATTCTTGTGGAGCCCTTAACCCACATGCTCTGAACCAGTGCAATGTCAAGGAACTGAAGCATGCTTCTCGGAACTCTAAGCGGGTCACTTTCAAGTCTGTACACCATCTGATTTACGTCACCTGCATGCAGGGTGGAGTAGCTTGCATGGCCTGTGGACATGGCCTGAAACAGGGTCTGAGCTTCTTTACCTCTGACCTCACCAACGACGATATAATCGGGTCTCTGTCTCAGTGCTGCCCTGAGCAAATCATACATGTCTATTTCTCCATCCCATTTACCAATTCCAACTCTGGTAACCTCTGCCAGCCAGTTTTCATGGTAAAGCTTGATTTCTCTTGTGTCCTCAATGGAAACGACCTTTGCTTCAGGCGGGATGAACATCAGAATGGCATTTAGGGTTGTTGTCTTTCCGCTGGCAGTCTCTCCGACAACAATGGCTGAGAATTTGTGCTCGATAGCCATCCAGAGGTACGCAAGAACTCCCGAAGGAACTGTTCCCTTCTCAATTAAGTCCATGGGAGTTAGGGGCTCTGCGGTGAACTTTCTGATTGTGAAGCTTGAACCATGCGGGGTGACTTCAGTGCCAAAGGTGGTTTGAAGTCTGCTCCCGTCTGGAAGTGTGGCGTCAACTATGGGATTCGCCAGTGAAACGTGTTTCCCGCTTCTCTGGGCAAGCCTGAGCACCAGTCTGTCAAGTTTTTCCTTACTGAGAACGATGTTGGTCTCAATGTTTCCGTATTTTTGGTGGTATATGAAGATGGGTATATCGTAACCATCACAGGAGATGTCTTCGACGTGAATGTCCTCCATGAGCGGGTCAATAATCCCGTAACCAAAGAAATCACGGAAGAAATAGTAGAGCATTTTCGAGTAAAAGTTATCCGTAAATTCAAGTGCATATTCCTTGGAAAGTCTCTCAAGGTTCTTAACGAGAACTTCACTCCTTTCTTCCAAATTTACAGACACATCCTGAAGAACAAGAACTCTTTTAAGGTCGTTAAAGAGAGCGGAAATAATCTTTGCCTCCTCAATTCCCACTGATGGTTCCAGAATGTGGTAGAAATTTCTGAATTCATCCTCTTTTTCCAGAATTAATGCTTTGGAAAAAGGTTTCTGTATCCAGTATTCCTCTACTATCCTGTAATCACTGCCAAAATCAGGTAACTCCAGCAGGTTTTCGTCCCTGATGTATTTCCTGAGGAAACCGTAATGGTTTTTAGCCATTATTTGAAACTCAAATCTGAAAAATATATGTTTTTCTTGCAAATTTACAAGTAACAAACTATAAGCTCGGCAAGTCCCAGCGAGAACGGGGGTCGCCTTTCAGGTACTTCTCAGTCAGCCCTTTTTCAAGGTCAACGCCAAAGAGATTGGCAAGAGAGATGACCATGAAAAGCACATCCACAAGCTCTTCATCGACCCCCTCTTTTTTCCTCACAGCTTCAGCAAGCTCACCCACTTCTTCAAATAGAACTGCTAAGAGAAACAGTGGACCGCTTTTGACGTCAGTTTCGAAGTACTTTTCCTTAAAAATAGATTGAAAATCTTTGAGTCTCATTTCTGTGGCTCTCTTCCAACACTTTTCGCCCATGTATAGGCGAGTGTTCTGTATACGAGGTGGGCAAATTTCGAGTAGGGGGCGTAGGCAATCAGCGTGAATACCAGCACCAAGTGGGTCAGGTACATGTAGTAAGCTGCTGCACTTCCTGCATACCTCAGTGCCTCAATTCCAACGCCCGTCAGCCCGACTGCAAAGATTGTTCCGAGGAAAAGCCAGTCGAAGTAAGTGCCGTATCCAACCTTTTCGTTGGTAAACCTCGAAACTATTGCAGTTAGCGATCCTGCGATCAGAAGCAAGGCGCCTATGTTACCCACAATTTTAACCGGGTCGCTTGGTGGAAGAGCGAGCTCTTCAACGCCAAAGCCGTAAATGTATACGATATCACCAAGAGTGGCAATGCCGAGAATTATGAACCCCCAGAAAATCATGAAGTGGGCAAAATAGCGGTATCTTGATGTTCCACACTCAGCAAACTTTGAATGCCTTATTATGTCTATTACTGACCAGAAAAGGCATTCTATGAACCTTGGGCTGGATTTTTCCACCTCAAGCTCAGCATTTTCGCCGAGTCTGTATCTGTATACCTTCGAAACATCAGAGTTTATTCCCGACCAGAACCTGTAGGCTCCGATGGCTGCAACGAGCAGTGCCCAGCCTCCTACGAGAAATCCTGCAATTTCGACATGCATGTGAGGTATGAAGTTTCCTATGACTATCTCTCCCTGCGGTATCTCAGGCGAGACCAAGGTCAGGTAGAGCAGGGTCAGAATTATGGGGATTGCAAAGTAAACTATTATCCCTACGGGCTTGAGCAGTATCTTGGCAAAAAAGCTGGGAAAAGCAAGTTCCTGAATGACCTTAGCTCTGATTGCTCCGAGAACTTCTCCAGGCTTAGCCCCTCTGGGACAGTACTCGCTGCAGTCGTTGCACTGATGGCAGAGCCAGATGTCCGCATCATTTAGCAACTTCTCCTTTGCCCCCCACTGAGCCCATATCATCTCCTTCCTTGGAAAAGGCATCTCCTCAGGGCTCTGGGGGCAGATAACGCTGCAGGTGGCACACTGGTAACACTTCTTTAATGTTTTTCCCCCAAACCCTATAACATCTCTAACGAATTGGGCGTCGACCTCCATACTCTCACCTCAGAACCCCTTATACGGGTTCGGTCCAACCTCCATGATCTGGTTCACGAAGCTGTCTATGATTTCTGTAATCTTGTCCCACTCGTTTATGGAGACCTCCACTACCTGCACTCTCTCCTTCTCCAGCATGAGCCTTTCAAGGGTTTCTCCCACATTTTCCATTCTTCTGTTGGCAAGTTCGCTTCCCCTGATGAAGTGGCACTGGTAATCCTCACCGAACTTGCAGCCTATAAGCAGTATGCCGTCTATTCCCTTTGACAGAGCATCGGCAATAAAGACTGTATTGACTGACCCGAGACACCTAACCGGGATGATTCTGGCAAGGGGGCTCCACTTCTTTCCGTTCAGAGCGGCCATGTCCAACGCTGGCAGAGCATCGTTCTCGCAGGCAAAGACTATGAAGCGTAACTTGTCCTCAGCCCCTTCCTCCCAGTTCGGATCGGGTACGTGTATTGACTTGACCGCCGAAGCCATCTGGTCGATGCTGTAGGTCTTGAAGCTGATGATTCTCTCAGGACAGGCACCGAAGCAAATACCGCACCTCCTGCACCTCAGCGGATTGGGCATTGGAGTCCCTCT
>DAINRD010000017.1:0-10319 GCA_036742095.1 Archaeoglobus sp.
AGGGAATGGTGGGTTTATTTCGTTGTCTGAAATAGCAAATAGCAAAGCTTAAATACTATACATTGACTTATCAATATGAGATGGTTGTTAGCAGTTATACTGGCCGCACTCGTTTTTGCGGGCTGTGTCCAGATGAGCGCTGAAGAGATAGCAAAAAAGATGCAGGAGAAGGAGGAAAAAATTCAGGATATGAGGGCAGAGGTTTATGCGGTGACTGAAAGTCCATTTGGCAGGATGGAGATGAACTATACCTACATATTCAAGAAGCCCTACAAATTATACATGGAAGACGAGAACTCCATTACAGTCACAAATGGCAGTGTAATGTGGAGCTACGACAAGAAGAACAACAGAGTAATGGTTTTTGAGATGAACAGGTCAGCAGAATCCACTCCGGTCAAGTTTGACTACACAACTCTGATCAGGGAAATGCTCGATTACTACGATGTTGAACTTCTCGGAGAGGACAAGGTTTCAGGTAGGGACTGCTTCGTTCTGA
Source organism: Archaeoglobus sp. (assembly GCA_036742095.1). Lineage (GTDB taxonomy): Archaea > Halobacteriota > Archaeoglobi > Archaeoglobales > Archaeoglobaceae > Archaeoglobus. Next base: position 500 of record DAINRD010000017.1, read on the forward strand.
ACTTGAAGCCGAAGAACGAGGCGGAAAACGCCACCAAAATGTGGGTTGATAAGGAGTTCTGGTTCCCCATAAGAATGGAAACGAGCTTTGGGGATTTCAGTATGCAAATCGAATACAGAAATCTGAGCTTCAACACAGGCGTTGATGACAGCTTCTTTGAGTTCAAGCCTCCAGAGGGTGCCCAAGTTGAAAAATTTGACATCAATCTCCCAAAGACGTATGAAAGCGTTGAGGAGGCTCAGAAGGAGGTGGGCTTCAAAATCCTTGTTCCATCCTACACTGCAGGATACGAGCTAAAGTCTGTAAGCGTAACGAATGATTCAGCCTATCTTACCTACTCAGACGGGGAAAAGGTTATGACGATTTTTGAATCAACTGAGAAGTCAGATGTTCCCAAGGATTTTGAGGAAGTGGAAATTAACGGTGAAAAAGCCTTTTACGGCGAGATTTTTGGGGTGTCGGTCCTTTACATCGAGAAGAATGGAATTCAGGTGTCTGTTAGCGGTGAACTAACGAAAGAAGAGCTCATAAAAATTGCAGGGTCTCTCGGCTAATTTTTTATTTTTATAGGTAAATTTATCTTTTTTCAACAATCCTTTTAAAAGCTTGATGTGAAAAGACAAATATAGTTTTGTTACAACATCCGAACATGCAAAGTTCAAGAGAACTCTGCCGGCAGATTGTTAAGGCCGTTTGTGAGGTTTATGTGGGAAGGGAGGAGCTTGTGGAAAAGATGCTTGCTGCTGCCCTTACCAACGGCAATATTCTATTCGAAGATTATCCGGGGCTGGGTAAAACACTTCTTGCAAAGGTTTTTGCGAAAGTCATCGGTGCTGAATACAGCAGGGTTCAGTTCACTCCAGACTTGCTCCCCTCGGACATAATAGGTGTGAAAATATGGAGGGGAAATGGTTTTGAGTTCATAAAGGGTCCGATATTCACCAACGTCCTGCTTGCGGATGAGATTAACCGCAGCCCCCCTAAAACGCAGGCAGCACTTCTTGAGGCGATGGAGGAGAGGCAGGTCACTGTTGAGGGCGAGACCTATCCCCTACAACTGCCCTTCTTCGTTCTCGCCACCCAGAACCCAATTGAGCAGGAAGGAACATATCCACTTCCAGAAGCGCAGATGGACAGGTTCATGCTCAGGATGAGACCGGGGTATCCTGAAAGCATAGAGGAAGAAATGGAGATACTCAGAAGGAGGATTGAGTGGAGAAAGGATGACCCCACTGACGACATAGCACCCGCAGTCTCCCTACAAACCTTCAGGAGACTTCAGGAAGCCGTGGAGAGTGTTTACGTCGACAGGTCAATTTTGAGGTACATTTCTGAACTCGTTAGGGCTACGAGGGAGCACGAACTTGTTGAGCTCGGTTCAAGTCCAAGAGGGGGACTGGCTCTGCTGAAGCTTTCGAGGGCGTTTGCAGTAATGGATGGCAGGGATTTTGTAATTCCAGATGATGTTAAAAAGGTGGCCGTGGAAGCACTTGCTCACAGGATAATTTTGAAGTTTGAGTACGCAGTAGAGGGGCTAAGAGCGGAGGAAATTGTGGAGGAAGTTCTCAGTACTGTGAGGGTACCAAAATATGAAGTTGAGGAGAGTTAGCAGGGCATTGCTTTTTACCTCTCTCTTCCTCGTTGAAATGGGAGTTCTGATGAATTCAGTTGAATTGCTTAAAATTGCCCTTCTACCCCTCCTGCTACTCGCCTTCCCCAACTTTCCATTCAGGGCTGAGATTGAGGAAATGAGAATGAATGGTGGAGGGAGGGTTGGAGATATACTGGATGTGGTTATTAAGGTTAGAGTAGAGAGTTTTGGAGTTGTTAAGGTAATGCATTCCCTTCCTGACACTTTTGAGCTTCTGGAGGGCAGCAACGCAAAGGGAAAATTCATTGCTGGGAGGGGGACTGTTGAGGTAAGGTACAGGTGTGTCCCGGTTAAAAGAGGTTATTACAATCTTGGAGAAATTCTGATTGAGGCCGAAAACATATTTGCAACAAGGAGGGTTAGAAAGAGGCTTGAATTTGGTGCTGAACTGGAAGTAAAGAGCAGGGTTTACAGGGTTAAGAGGGTTGAGCTGAGAAGGGGAATAGCAAGAAAACCAGCTCCTGAGATTGATGTTTCAAGGATTGGTGTTCCTGGGACGGACTTCAGGGAGATAAGGAAGTACACCTTCGGTGACCCTGTGAAGTCCATAAACTGGAAAGCAACAGCGAAACTTGGAGAGCTGATGGTTAATGAGTTTGAGAGGGAGGGAAAGAAGGCAGTATGGATATTTTTAGATGCCAACCCTTACATGCTACATGGGGACTTGAAGAGGAACTGCTTTGAAACGGCAGTAGAGGTGGCAGCATCTCTGTCCTACTACTTTGCTGTCAGGGGTTACAAGGTGGGGCTTTACGTGGTTGGCCACGAGTTGCTTATTTATCCAGAATCCGGGAGGAGACAGTTCGGAAAGATATTCTCCACTCTGATTAAGCTTGACGTGGCCAGCAGAGACGAGAGTCTTGTCTCGGCTGTTGAGAAGACCAAGAAGTACATTGAGGCGATAAAGCCGGGCTCAATTTTCATAACGAGGGTTGAATTCAGCAATCCGCTCAGGGCGGCCATAAGGGCTATGGGAAGGAAAAAACTTCCGGTTTCTGTTATTTCCGTCTCCTTTACTGGAGAGGGAATGGCAGAGATGGTGGAGAAGGCTGTGGCGGACAGAGTTCTGAGAAGGTTGAGAGCAGCTGGAATAGCGGTAACAGAGGTGGAGGCTGGTAAGCCTGCTGAAAAATCGCTGGTGGAGGTGATTAAATGATTTACCTGCTGAACTTCTTCATAGCCGAAATTGCAGCTTTTTTGACATACCAGCATTTTCTCGCTTCTCCACTTCGTTACTTCCTCCCTTATCCCGCTGAGCTGCTGATCTTCGCCATACCTGTTGTGGGGTTAATAATAAAGAGACCTTTCAGCTTTCCCTACTACGTTCTCCTTCTCTTCTTCAACATCTCACCCGTCCTTTCAGGTTCAGAAACCTTTGAAGGAGTTGTGGATTCTTTAAACGCCATTGACGTCCTATTCGGTACCGGAACATCCAACATAGCTGAAAGCCTTGCTGCATCTTTCATCAACTATTCTGGTAGTTTTGACAGCCTTTTGGAAGTGACATGGCTCTATGTTCTTGCGGAGGTCTTTCATGGGAACTGGGAGTCGATGCGAAGGGCAAGGGAGCTTGGAGTTGAGGTCGAAGCGGGTTATCTCTCATATATTCCTGCCTTTGCCTTTACCATTCTGCTTCTGGTCGTCTACCCTGAAATTGTCTCTCTCCACGCAGATTTTGAACTTGACAGAATTGTTGCAGCAGTGCTCGGCATTGCAGCATTTCTGGCTGGAGCGTATTTGCTCTCCAGGAGCGTAGAGGAAGAAGATATAAATTCGGGAGGGTAATATCTACCATGAAGCTGGAAAAGGTTGAGATTCTGAATCCCGACCTCAAATACCAGATTGTGGTGGGACAGGCGAACTTCTCCGTTTTTACGGTGGATGACCTCTTCAGAGCTTTGCTCACAGCGGTGCCGGGAATAAAGGTCGCTGTTGCGATGAACGAGGCTGCGCCGAAGCTTGTGAGAGTTACGGGGAATGATGAGGAGCTGAAGAAAATTGCAGCTGAGAACGCTCTGAGGATTGCTGCAAGCCACGTTTTTGTTGTTGCGACATCCAACGCCTTCCCGATAAACATTCTCAACACAATAAAGCTGCATCCTGCAGTTTGCAATGTCTTCGTTGCCTCGGCAAATCCCATTGAGATAATTGTTGCCGAAACCGAACTTGGAAGGGCTGTGCTGGGCGCTGTTGATGGAGCTGCAGTAACAAAAATTGAGAACGAGGAGGAGAAGAAGCAGAGGAGGGAGCTCTGCGAAAAGCTCGGCTACAGACTGGATTGATTTGGTATCCGTGTTAGCTACTCAACTGTTAAGTTTTTGAAAGTCCTTTCCAGCAAAACACCAAATTTTTTAATCCCATTTATTAGCCACTTTCCATGGGTGATTTCAGGATAATTGAGGAAAAATGGCAGAAGGCGTGGGAGAAGGACAGAATTTTTGAGTCCGACCCAGATGGAAGGGAGAAGTTTTTCCTCACAATTCCCTATCCTTACCTTAATGGAAATCTTCACGCAGGTCACACGAGAACCTTCACAATTGGAGATGCATTCGCCAGATACATGAGAATGAAGGGCTACAACGTTCTCTTTCCTCTCGGCTTTCATGTTACAGGCACACCCATCATTGGCCTAGCAGAGCTCATAGCCAAGAGGGACGAGAGGACGATAGAGGTTTACACCAGATACCACGACGTTCCGCTGGAGGATTTGCTTCAGCTAACTACACCTGAGAAAATCGTTGAGTACTTCTCAAGGGAGGCTCTGCAGGCTCTGAAGAGCATAGGCTACTCCATAGACTGGAGGAGGGTTTTCACCACCACCGACGAGGAGTACCAGAAGTTCATCGAGTGGCAGTACTGGAAGCTGAAGGAGCTCGGACTGATTGTGAAGGGCACCCATCCCGTTAGATACTGCCCCCACGACCAGAATCCGGTTGAAGACCACGACCTTCTCGCTGGAGAGGAGGCCACGATTGTAGATTTTACGGTTATAAAGTTCAGACTTGCTGACGGGGATTTAATTTTCCCCTGCGCCACTCTCCGCCCTGAGACGGTTTTTGGAGTCACGAACATCTGGTTAAAGCCCACCAGGTATGTTATCGCGGAAGTTGACGGCGAAAAATGGCTGATAAGCAGGGAGGCTTACGAGAAGCTCACCTACACGGAGAAAAAGGTGAAGCTGCTGGAGGAGGTTGATGCGTCGCAGTTTTTTGGCAAATACGTTGTTGCCCCCTTCGTCAACAGAAAGGTGCCAGTTCTGCCTGCAGAATTCGTTGACACCGACAACGCAACGGGAGTTGTTATGAGCGTCCCTGCCCACGCCCCCTTCGACCTGGCTGCCATCGAGGACCTGAAGAAGGATGAGGCAACCCTGAAAAAGTATGGGATTGAAAAAAGCGTTGTGGAGGACATAAAGCCAATAGTTTTGATTAGGACAGACTTTGAAGGCGTTCCTGCTGACAAGCTGATTGAAGAGCTGGGAGTAAAGAGCCAGAAGGACGAGGAACTGCTGGAAAAAGCAACCAAGAACCTCTACAAGAAGGAGTACCACACGGGAATAATGCTCGACAACACGATGGAGTATGCGGGAATGAAAGTTTCTGAGGCTAAAGAGAGAGTTCACGAGGACCTGATTAAGCTTGGGTTGGGAGACGTTTTCTACGAGTTCAGCGAGAAGCCAGTTGTCTGCAGATGTGGAACGAAGTGCGTTGTTAAGGTTGTCAGGGACCAGTGGTTCCTTAACTACTCCAACAGAGAATGGAAGGACAAGGTTCTGAATCACCTTGAAGCCATGGAAATCATCCCCGATTACTACAAGGAGGAGTTCAGGAACAAGATTGAGTGGCTTAAGGACAAGGCATGTGCCAGAAGGAAGGGGCTTGGAACGAGAATTCCGTGGGACAGAGAGTGGCTCATTGAGAGTCTCTCAGATTCAACAATCTACATGTCCTACTACATCCTTGCCAAGTACATCAACGCAGGGTTGCTCAAAGCGGAGAACATGTCTCCTGAGTTCCTCGACTACGTGCTGCTGGGCAAAGGTGAGGTTGAAAAGGTTGCGGAATCTTCAAAACTCAGCGTTGAGCTAATTGAGAGAATAAGGCAGGATTTCGAGTACTGGTATCCCGTTGACCTGAGAAGCAGCGGTAAGGATCTGGTTGCCAACCACCTGCTCTTCTATCTCTTCCACCACATCGCCATCTTTCCGCCTGAGAAGTGGCCCAGGGCAATTGCCGTAAACGGCTACGTCAGCCTCGAGGGCAAGAAGATGAGCAAGAGCAAAGGGCCTTTGCTAACTATGAAAAGAGCAGTGCAGCAGTATGGGGCGGATGTGACGAGGCTCTACATCCTCCACGCCGCAGAGTACGACAGCGATGCGGACTGGAAGAGCAGAGAGGTTGAAGGGCTCGCAAACCACCTCAGGAGGTTCTACAACCTCGTAAAGGAGAACTATTTGAAAGATGTAGGGGAGGTCTCTACTTTGGACCGCTGGCTCGTCAGCAGAATGCAGAGGGCGATAAAGGAAGTGAGAGAGGCCATGGACAACCTTCAGACGAGGAGAGCCGTGAATGCGGCCTTCTTCGAGCTCATGAACGACGTGAGATGGTATCTGAGGAGAGGGGGAGAGAACCTTGCCCTTGTTCTGGACGACTGGATAAAGCTCCTCGCCCCCTTCGCTCCGCACATATGCGAGGAGCTGTGGCACTTGAAGCATGACAGCTACGTCAGCCTTGAACGCTATCCTGAATACGACGAAAGCAGGGTTGACGAGGAGGCAGAGAGAATTGAGGAATACCTCTGGAACCTCGTCGAGGACATTCAGGAAATCAGGAAGTTTGTGAGCGATGCAAAGGAGGTTTACATCGCTCCAGCAGAGGACTGGAAGGTTAAGGCAGCAAAGGTCGTTGCTGAAAGCAGAGATGTTGGAGAGGCAATGAAGCAGCTGATGCAGGATGAGGAGCTGAGAAAGATGGGCAAGGAAGTTTCAGCCTTCGTCAAGAAGATTTTCAAGGACAGGAAGAAGCTCTTCGCTTTAGACGAGTGGGAGATAATAAAAGAGAATTCAGCATTTATTGAGGCTGAAACTGGGTTAAAAGTAATCCTTGACTCGCAGAAGGTGCCAGAGGAGAAAAGAAGGTCAGCTGTACCTGGAAAACCTGCCGTATATGTTGTGTGATGGAACCCCCAATAACGAAAAATCTTTTATATTTGTGAATTCTTATAGTAATAATGAACATTAACAGCCTCCCTGACCCCACCATCATCGCTGACGAAAATAATAAAATTATTGAATTGAATGAAAAAGCCAGGAGTGTAGGTTTTCGCGAAGGGATGACGGTTGAAATTTCTCAGGAAATCGATTTTAACGGTCGATTTTATGATGTTGGATTCTCGGAAATAAACGGTCAAAAAATAATAGTTCTTAGAGATATTACGGGCAGGAAAAAGATTGAGGCGGAGTTAAGAGAAAGCGAAGAACTTTTCAGAATTCTCATCGATCTAAGTCCAGATGGCATAGTTTTGCATGATGGAGAGAAAATTCTGTATGCAAACAGGCGAGTTACTGAAATTTTAGGAATTCCAGAAGAAAAACTAATTGGAAGGCCAGTTTTTGAATTCATTCATCCAGAATTTGTGGATTTCGTTGCTGAAAGAATTAAAAAGATGTTTGAGGATAAAAAAGCAGTTCCACCTGCCATTGAGAAATTTGTATTGCCAGACGGTAGAACTCTTGATGTGGAGGTGACTGCAAGCTATATAACATACAAAAAGAGACCAGCTATATTGCTGGTTATCAGAGATGTTACTCAAATTATAAAGATGGAAAGTCGTTACAGAGACTTTTTTGAAAATACCTTAGACATGATTGTTGTCTCAGATTTGAAAGGCAACATCATCGAGATTAACAGGGAGGCGGAGAGGCTCAGTGGCTATAAAAAGAATGAGGTTATCGGAAAAAATTTTCGGGAGTTTTTCAGTAAAGAAGAGGCTGAAAAGGTCTACAGAGAATACAATAGAGTTTTTAAGGAAAAAAGAATCCTTTATGGTCTTGAGTTTAGACTTAAAACAAAAAACGGGGACTTGAGGATTATCGAGGGGCACGTAAGGCCTCTGCTGGAAAATGGAGAGGTTAAAGGATTTTTGGCCAATTTTCGTGATGTAACGGAACGAAAAAGGCTGGAAGAAGAGTTAATTAGGACCAACAAGCTTTTGAGAGTGGTAAATACGATTAATGAAATTATTGTCAAAGAGAAGGACGTGGATAAGTTGCTCTCGACATTCATTGACGAAATCTCCTCCTACTGCAAATTTGCTTGGTTAGCGCTGCGTGAGGGTGGAAAACTGAAAATTGCAAAATCCTTTAGAATTCAGGGCTTTGATGATACTTTATTTGAAGGTTGGTGCGTGCAAAAAGTGCTGGAGAGCAAGAGAACTCAGGAAATTCTCGAAAACAGTCATCCTCCAGAATGCATCAACTTTGAGAAACACAACAACATGAATGCATACGTATTTCCACTGCTACATCGTGGTAAGCTGGTGGGAGTGCTGGCCCTCTATTCTGACTTTAAAATTTCGAATGAAGAAGTCAGACTGCTTCAGATGCTGGCAGACGACACAGCCTTTGCCATTGAGACCATAGAGCTGGAAAAAGCGAGGGAACAATCCCTAAAGCAGATAGAAAAGAATATAGAGCAGTTTGCAATTCTTGTTGATAGAATAAGAAACCCGCTTGCCATCATCGTAGGGATCGCAGACCTCTATGGTGATGTGGAAAAAAGTAAAATTCTTGAGAATGTTAGGAGGATAGAGGAAATAATTGAGCGACTTGAAAAGGGTTGGCTCGAATCAGAAGAGGTTAGAAGTTTGCTGCGGGGGTTTGAAGATGAAAAAGGTGCTTCTGGTTGAGGACGAACCAGATTTACTGGAAATCTTCAGTCACATGCTATCACAGTACGAGGTTTTGAAGGCAGCAGACGGAAGGGAGGCTATAGAGCTTTTTAAGGAGCACATGCCGGATGTTGTTCTGATGGATGTGGAGCTTCCTGGAATTGATGGCGTTGAGGCAACAAAGAGGATTTTAAGCATCAAGTCGGATACCAAGGTTATTGGAATAACAGCCTTCGCCAGCAGAAGAGGAAAGGAAATGCTCGAAGCCGGGGCGGTGGAGGTGCTAAAAAAGCCCTTCAGAATGCATGAACTGCTGGAAACCGTGAAGAAGTATTTATGATTTTTGTAGATTCAAGAGAACCGAAAAGAATTGTTGAAAAATTAAAAGAACTCGGGCTGGATATTGTGGTTAAGTCATTAAATGCTGGGGATTACCTCATAAAACATTCCAGCTATGAGATTCTTGTTGAGAGAAAGGAGGTTAACGATTTTTTGAACTCCATAATTGATGGTAGACTCTTCAGGCAGTGTCACGCACTATCTACAAGATATCCTCTTTCCTTCCTTGCAGTTGTTGGTGAGATGGATGAAATTCTGAAGGAGAGGGACTTTAGCAGGGACGCAGTTATCGCTGCCATTGTGAGCATGGCTGCCAAAAATGCTGAGGGGCAGATAATCCCTCTTATTCTGAAAAATGAGGACGACTTCTGCTTAGCTCTTAAGGCAATAGACAGAAGGGTGCAGGAGGGTGATTTTAGAATACTTCCAAGACTCAGGAGACATGAAAATCCGAAAATAGCAATGCTCACTGCCATTCCCGGTATCGGGGAAAAAAAGGCTGAAAAGCTTCTGGAATACTTTGGGAGTGTTCAGAGAATTGCAAATGCCAGTGTGAGTGAGCTTAAGAGGGTTGAGGGGATTGGAGAGAAAAAAGCAAGGGAAATTTACAGGTTTTTCAGGTTTTGATGGTGGGAATGCATTTTCTCAGCTACTCTACAGCTACTCCACTGGAACGAATTTGGTGCCGTAGTTGATTATCCCATCTTCCCCCTCTTCTCCGTATCTCCTGAACGCCTTTCTCACTCTCATTCCGATCCTTACTTCTTCTGGCTCGCATGAAAGTTGAGAGAGAATTCTTGCTCCGTTGTCCAGCTCAATAAGTGCCACGACGATCGGTTCCTTCTCTCTGACAACTGTGAAGCTCAGAACTCGCCCTTCATCTGGAAAAATTCCTTCTCTTAATTTTCCTTTTCTCCTGCAAGTAGGACAGAAGTTTCTGGG
>DAINRD010000017.1:10329-14119 GCA_036742095.1 Archaeoglobus sp.
TGATAATTTCCGCAATTTTCGCAATAACTTCCCCTTAAGTCGTAGCGGTACTTTATCTTTCTCCACGATCTCGGAACCACTCAAATCACCTCCTCAGGAGTGAAACCACTGCAGTAGCTCCTGTTCCACCAACATTCAAGGCAATTCCAGTCTCTGCATCCACCTGCCTCTTTCCAGCGTCACCCCTAAGTTGAAGGGTCAGCTCCGCTATCTGCCTGACTCCCGTTGCTCCAACAGCGTGTCCACACGCCTTCAAACCACCTGAGGGGTTAACGGGGATTCTACCACCAATCTCAGTTTCTCCCTCCCTTATCAGCTCTGCCCCTTTGCCCTTATCAGCAAATCCAAGATCCTCGTAGGCGAGAATTTCTGCAATTGTAAAGGAGTCGTGAACCTCTGCAACCTCCACGTCTTTTGGCTCTATTCCAGCTATCCTGTATGCATCTCTTGCAGCCTTAACAACTGCTTCCATCCTCAGAACGTCCTTCCTGCTGTGCAATGCCAGAAAGTCGCTCGCCTGAGTGCAAGCTTCGATGAAAACAGGTGTGTCGGTTATTTTTCTCGCAACCTCCTCACTGGCAAGAATAACCACAGCAGCCCCATCGCTGACTGATGCACAGTCAAGCAACTTGAGAGGTTCTGCGACATAAGGAGATTTCAGAACGTCCTCAACTCTGATTTCCGTCCTGAACTGGGCTTTGGGATTCATTGCACCATTTTTATGGTTTTTAACGCTCACAAGAGCCAAATCCTCCTCGGTAGTTCCAAACTGCTCAATGTGCATCCTTGCTATGATGGCATAGAGGGCTGGAAGACTTCCCCCAACAAAGTTCTCCCACTCCATGTCTACGGAGGAAGAAAGAATTTCCATGGGGTCTTCTACGTCTGTAACTTTTTCAGCTCCTGCTGCTATGACTATATCATGCAATCCTGAGGCTACAGCCATGTAGGCCTGTCTAATTGCAAGCCCACCACTTGCATCTGCCGCCTCAACTCTCGTTGCTGGAATTCCAAACTCTGCCAAGCCAGCGTAGTCTGCAATCAGCGCAGCTATGTGCTCCTGTCCCAGATACCTTCCTCCGCTCGTGTTTCCAACAAAAAGGGCCTCAATTTCCCTCCCCTCAAGGTCTGCGTCTTCCAGAGCCTCAGCTCCAGCCTCAAGAACGATGTCCCTGAATCCCTTATCCCATAGCTCTCCGAACTTGCTCTGCCCTATACCAACAACTGCAACTCTCCTCATGCTTTTATCTTCCTCCTGTGTTTCAGATAGATGGCATAATCCACATACACCTTCTTCTCAATCTTATCCCAGACCTTTGGCTCCCTGTCGAACTCGTTGATTCTTTCGGTCACTCGCAAAGCAAAGGCGTCACTTCCAGCCCCCGAGCCAAAGGATACAAGAAGAATTCTCTCGTCAGGCTCAGCTACGTCAAGGACTGCTGAGAGGCCGAGCAGTGAAGAACCCGAATATGTGTTGCCTATAGCCCTCACCACCAAACCCTGACTAACGTGTTCATCGCTGAAACCGAGCATCTTTGCTGCTCTAACTGGAAACTTCGCGTTTGGCATGTGAAAAACTGCGTAATCGAAATCCTCTGTTTTGTATCCAAATTTATCCATCAAACCTCTCGCGGCAGAAATTACGTGCCTGAAGTAGGCAGGTAGACCTGTGAACCTCCCTCCATGGCTCGGATAGGGCTGCAAATCCCTCCTCCAGAAATCGGGAGTGTCTGAAGTGAAGGAGTAGGTTGCTTCAATTTCTGCAATTGGGTCTTCTCCGATGACAAACGCAGCACCTCCAGCGGCTGCTGCGTACTCCAGAGCGTCTCCCGGCCTTGCCTGACTTGTGTCCGCACCAATGGCAAGACCATACTTAATCATTCCAGCTTTAACCATTGCGTAGCATATCTGAATTCCAGCTGTTCCAGCTTTGCATGCAAACTCAAGATCAGCTGAGAAGTACTCGTTGCCCACACCCAGTGCCTCGCCTACTATTGTTGCCGTGGGCTTTACGGCATAGGGATGACTTTCAGAACCCACGAAAACAGCCCCTATTTCTGCTGGATTTATCCCTGACCTCTTTACAGCCTCTCTCGCTGCTTCCACTGCAATTGTTGCCGCATCTTCATCCATCCCCGGAACCGATTTCTCGTAAACCCCCAGACCTCCCTTTATTTTGTTTGCATCCTCTCCCCACACTCTTGCAATCTCTTCCACCTTTATCCTGAATTTTGGTATGTACGTTCCGTACGAAACTATTCCAATCATGTAAACTTCCTCCTCAACCTTTTTATCATCCCATCTATATCCATTTCAGTAACAATTAACGGGATTTTTTCAATACTGGCAATTTTTTTCGCCACATCGTCAACCTCTTCGGCCTTCAATCCGTGTAGAACGACTGCAGAGGGCTTGAGATTTGATACTCTCACCGCAACCATGGGAGACCTTCCCGTTGAAACTCTTGTGAAAATCAGAGCTCTCTCGGTTGTTAACCCGTAAAGCCTGTAAAAGTCGAAGGCGTTAAGGGATAGAATCGCGTTGATACTGTCTATTACAGTATGTCCGTGAATTTGCCTTTCAAACTTGAAAATAGCTTTCCCTTGGATTGCACTGCAAAAATCAGAAAGACTTGCTGATTTCTGGTATTCTGCAATATCTAAAATGGTGTTCTGGTCACTCTCAAGAAAGTAGCGGTATTTTGAAAGTACGGGATACTGTCTTTCACCATCAATCTCTATGAGCGCGCTTACGAACTTTTTCAGAAACGATGTACCAGGCCTTCTTCTGCCGGATTCATAGTCGCTGATTACTGAGGGAGAAACTCCAATCCTCTTTGCAAGTTCACTCTGGGTGGTGTTAAAGATGCTCCTCCACTTTCTCAAAGCTTCGCCTGAGTTCTCGGATAACACTATGTCTCCGCATATCCTCTCCGCAACACCTCTGAATTCCACAATATTATGTTAGCAAACCATTTATAAAGTTAACGGATAGTCGAAAATGAATTCGGCAAATGTTGAATATCATTTAGTGGTGTTTGGCATGTAAATGCAGCAGGGCTCCTCGGCAAGGTAATCTCCGCTGACAGCATACGCCCTTGCCCTGCTCCCACCGCAGATTTTTCGGTATTCGCATATACCGCACTTTCCTCTGAGCCTGTCAGGGTCTCGGAGGTTTACAAATACCTCAGAGCTGTAGTAGATTTCTTTAAGCGACGTCTTTCTTACATTTCCAGCAACAACAGGCAGAAAGCCACTGGGATAAACCTCGCCGACATGGCTTATGAAGAACATCCCCCTGCCGTCGGTTATGCCTATCGCCCTCCTTATTCCGTCGGTGCTGAGGCTTTTGCCATGTCCTCCTGCAACAACCATGCCTTCCCCTTCAGGAAAATTCTCAATTCGTTCCAGCAGCCTGTAGTAAAGCTCACCAACAGCAGGCGTCTCTCCCCTGTCCCTCATGAGCTCGATTCTTCTAAGATGCGTTGCGGCAGAGCTTTTAACATTCAGCCCTGTTTTTTTGCTCAAATCGTAGAGCCAGCATAGCACGTCCTCGAACTGCTGGGGAGTGGGCATCATCTCTGCCTTAGCCCTTCCTGTTGGCACGACAAAAAAGACATCCCACATCACCGCTCCTGATTCAAGGCAGAGCCTTGCTATGTTCGGCAAATCGTCGATGTTTTCTCTTGTTACAGTCGTGTTGACCTGGAAGGGCAGTCCTGCTTTCTTGGCGTTCTCTATTGCCTTCATGCTCATCCTGAACGTCCCCCTCACCCCCCTGAAGGAGTCGT
>DAINRD010000018.1:0-572 GCA_036742095.1 Archaeoglobus sp.
GGATAGAAGTTTGATGTGAAGAACTGCGGAAAGGCGATAATCTCCGAATTTCTGAAGGCTTTCAACGTTTCTTCAAAAACTCCATTCTCCACGCATTCAATAATTAGCCTGCTTTCAGCGGGCAAACCACTTTTACCCTCAACATAGCTTTTAATGCAGCATTCTGGATAACCAAGCAGTTCCCCTTCAAGTCGTATTAGCTTCTCTCTACCCTTTTCAAATTTTAGCCCGCCCTCAATTATCATCCTTTCAATCTCTGTTAGTTCATCAAGCTCTTTGCCATCCTTGCCCACAAAAATCTGCAGGTCGGGTATGAGGAATTCTCCACCAATTATCCTGCTTGCGAAGGTAACCTTGGCGAAGGGTTTGACCCCAAGATTTTCAAAGCTGAAATTCTTGGCAAGGGTACTGCTCACGTTATCTTCAACAGTTCTGGCGGCTCTGATCAGAGCCTCAGGGCTTATTTTACCTTCAACGTAGTTCTTAAATGCCTCATTTAGGGGAGTGAGAAGAGATTGATTTATCTGAAATACTCCCTGGGGAAGGGTAAATTTTGATAAGCAGCTCAAAAC
>DAINRD010000018.1:594-13922 GCA_036742095.1 Archaeoglobus sp.
GATTCAGCCAGAATTTTTGAGATAAAACGCTTTTCGATTTAAATTCCATAAAATAAAGAAAGAGAAAAGCTAACCCTCAGCTCTCTTCTTCTCAAGCTCCTCGATGTACTCCTTTGTTGCAACGTACGTTGTCGAACCTGAAGACCAGTATCCAGCTACACCCTCGTCAATCAAATCCTGCACAATTTTCTTGACGACTTTCTTGTCCATTTTGAGGATTTTTGCCAGCTCGGGAATCTTCCAGGTCTTCTTGCTGAGCTGTTCCAGGACTTTCTGCTTGTCCTCTTCAGTATAGTCCGCCATTTTAGGTCACCTTAAAAAAATTGGTGGGAGGATTTATAAACTTACCACCTGAACTGGGTCGAGGCTCTGAACTCGCTGTAGAAGTATGGCGTGATTCTGTAGTCGTCGATGAGGTGCTGGGTGAATTCAAGGCCTGTGAGCTCAAAGAATTTCTCCCAGCCGATTCTGTCAACCCACTCGATCAGTCTTTCGTGCTTGTTCGCATTTGCTGCCCAGGTTTCAAGGATTTGCTTGACGTACTTCACTAAGGTCGGCCATCTTGGTGGCTCGTTTGGCACCCATGGAACCACAACTTTTGAAAGCTCTGGCATTCTCCTTGCTTCTGAAAGCTTACCGCCGACCATTATTGCTGCACCATCGTTTTCTGGGTCGAAGAGTGGCATTCCTGGGCACATCGTGTAGCAGTTACCGCAGTACATGCACTTCTCAACGTCAACCTTGATTGTCTTGTTCTTCATGTCTGGTTTGAGGGCTCCGGTTGGGCATGCTGCAACTGTTGATGGAATCTCACAGGTCTTTCTGATTGCATCATCGTTTGGTATAGGTGGGGTTCTGTGGATACCAACAATAGCAATGTCTGATGCATGAACTGCACCACACATGTTGGCACAACATGCAAGGCTGATTCTGCACAGTGCGGGGAGCTTGTGGTCGACGAAGTACTCGTAGAGCTCATCCATCACCGCCTTCACTATACCCGAAGCGTCAATTGCCGGAGTGTGGCAGTGAATCCAGCCCTGAGTGTGGACGATATTTGACAGGCCGTATTCGCCCTTGGAAGCATCCCAGGTTCCACCGCAGGGGAAGCCTACCCTTTCCTGTACTTCCTTTATCAGGTCATCGATTTTGCTCTCATCCGTCACGAAAAACTCGACGTTGTTTCTGCTCGTCCACCTGAGATAACCATCTGAGTACTTGTCTGCGATGTCACAAAGCTCTCTGACAGTGTAAATGCTGAGAAGCCTTGGAGTTCCAAATCTCACAACGTAGATTACATCTCCGCTTTCAGCAACTCTCTTTATGACTCCCGGTCTCACGACTTCGTGGTACTTCCACTTTCCGTAGTTGTTCTTAATTACTGGGTGAAGCAGGTCTCTGAAGTATGGTGGTCCAAAATCTGTCTTAACATCTCCAAACATATTACCACATCCCCCTCTTCTTCAACTCCTCAGTATATGCCGACGGCCTCAACTCGTCCTTCTCGAAGAACATGAACGGGTTGTTTCTCGGCGTCTTTACCATCCTGACGTCAGCTTCTCTGCCAATGACCTTCAGGAATTCTCTCATGCCCTTTCTCCAGATCATCTCACCAATTCTCTCTCTGAACTTACCTTCCTCGTCCCACCAGTCCCAGATAGCTTCAAGCATTTCCTTGATTTCCTCGTATGGTTTCTCTACCTCAATGAAGGGTACTGCAACCCAGCCAATCACGGCACCCTCAACGAAGGGAGCCTTACCGCCGATGAGTATCGTCGCGCCTCTCTCATCACCCGGTTTCAAAGCTTTAGGCATCTTGTTGATACAGTGCATACATCTTACACAGTTCTTGTTGTCAATCGTGAGTTCATTACCATCCCACTTGATTGCTCCAGTTGGGCAGAGCTTTACAACTTCGTTCTCAATGTCCATCCAGCTCGCGTACTCCTTCACAGCTTCCTGGTCAACCTTTATGTCATCCTTCCATGTTCCAATGATGGCAAAGTCTGATCTGGCTTTTGATGCAACGCAGTCGTTCGGACAGCCTGCAATCTTGATCTTGAACTTGTAGGGCCACATCGGTCTGTGAAGCTCGTCCTGATAGGTCATGGTGAGGTCGTAGCAGAGTTCGAGCGTATCAAAGCATGCAAACTCACATAGTGCCGGACCCATACAGGCAGATGGGGTTCTCAGGTCGGAGCCGCTGCCTCCAATGTCGAAGGGGATTTCGAGTTTGCCCAAATCCTCAAAGCACGGCTGCAGGTATTCACTTCTGGTTCCGAGGAAGATTATATCTCCAGTCGAGCCGTGGAAGTTGGTCAGACCGCTTCCCCACTTCTCCCATACGTCACAAAGTCCTCTGAGCGCCTTTGTCGAGTAGAACCATCCAGAGGGCTGATTTATACGCATCGTGTGGAAGTGTTCAACCTCCGGAATCTGCTCTCCGAGGTCTGAGTATCTGCCGATGACTCCACCGCCGTAACCTACCACTGAGACAATTCCGCCATGCTTCCAGTGCGTCTTTTTGTCTTTGTAGGAAATTTCAAGCTGTTTGAGTAGGCCTATTGCTCCTTTTGGCATCTTAACATCCTTGCCCTCAGCAACAGCTTTTTCCATCATCTCTGCTGTCTTCTTGATTTCCTTAACAAAACTTGGCCATGGTCCCTTTTCTAATTCATCAAGCAAAGGAGTTTCTGACATCCGTTCACCTCCTATAACTTCAATCACTCCTCTTTTTAGGCAATATATAAGAATTTCGAAAATTAATGCTCTTCAAGGCTTTAAGGGTTACCTAAACTTGCTAAATCGTGAAATTTTTTAACCTGCAGCCCAAGCCCATTTGTGGGTGGAAAGGTTTACTTGGTTGGGGCAGGGCCCGGAAGCTTTGAACTTCTCACTCTCCGAGCTTTCAGACTCATTAAAGAAGCAGACGTTATACTCTACGACAGGCTTGTTGGTGAGGAAATAGAATCCTTCCTCAAGTCCTTAAATGATAAGGAAGTGGTGTATGTTGGTAAAGCAAGAGGAGAGAAAGGAGAGAAGCGGCAGATAGAAATAAACAGACTGATGAAGAAATACTATGAGGAAGGTAAGGTAGTAGTCAGGTTGAAGGGCGGAGATCCGGGGATTTTTGGAAGAATGGCAGAAGAAATTGAATTTCTTGCTAAAAACAACATTCCCTTTGAAGTTGTTCCGGGGGTAAGCTCAGTTAACGGTGCGCCTGTTTCTTCGGGTATTCCGTTGACCCATCACGAAAACTCCTTTGGATTTGTAGTTGTTAGCGGTAAGGATGCAGGCAGAATTGAAGAAGTTCTCCTGAAAGGTACAATTGTCGTCCTGATGGGCGGCTGCACTGCCAGAGAGGTGGCAAAAAATCTCATCAACAGCGGCCTCGACATAAACAGAGATGTTGCTGTAATTGAGAAGGGGAGTATGAAGGGGCAGAGAGTTACAGTTACAACGCTTGGGGATCTGGTTACAAAAGATTACGAGTTTGAGAGTCCGGCTCTGATTGTTGTGGGAGACGTTGTCAAGCTTGCACACCTTTACTTTAAGGAAAACAGAAAAATATAATTGACCTGAGGTAAAGAGAGGGCGGATGGTAAAGAGGGCTAAGTTGATCAACGATGTTGTGGAGTTAATACCAATCTTCCATCTTCTCTCAACCGAAACCTACAGGAAGGTTTACAATGCCCTCCTCGAGGGCTGGTATACTGCTCAGGAACTTGAAGAGACGGTTGGAGAGGGTTACAAGGACGCTTTAAAAATTTTGAAGAATGCCGGAATGCTTGAAGCGAAATGGAGAATGCCCTCTGACCCTGGCGGGAAACCCGAAATGGAATATCACGTAAGCTACACCCACGTTAGTGCCAATTTTTACATCTCTCTGAGAGACCTGAACAAGGTTCTTGAAGTTGTCTTCATGAGCGACGATGAGGTGGAAGAGTACGTTAGAGAAATAATTAGGGAAATACAGGCGGGAAGGACGTCGGTTCCCTACATCACCAAAGACCTTAACATCGATCCGCTGTTTCTGAGGGCCATCGCAAAACGCTCTCTGAAGCTCAATCTCAAGGGACAGCTCATTGAACTGGCGAAAGATGAGGAGATATAGCATTAAAGAAATTTTGGACAGATTCAAATGGCATCCTGATCTTGATTTTTCAAAGGTGCGAATTTTCTACATAGACAGGCCAAAGGGGGTCAGCGAGACGAGTGGTGAGGAGATTGAGGAGGTAGGGCACAAGTTTATCTACCTCTACAGCGGTGCTGCAATTCCTCATCACAGAATTATTGAAATAAGGTATGGAGATGAGGTGGTATGGAAAAAACAGTAATCGGAATTGTCCACCTTCTCCCTCTTCCGGGCTCTCCCCAGTACACTGATTTTGATGAGGCAGTTGAAAAAGCCATTAGCGATGCTGTAGCAATCGAAGAAGGTGGAGCCGATGCTGTTATTCTTGAGAACTACGGAGATAAGCCTTTCAAGAAAAAGGTTGGTAAGGAAACTGTCGCAGCAATGACAGCCATAGCTTGTGAGGTTAAGAGAGAAGTGAGTATTGGTCTGGGAATCAATGTTTTGAGAAACGACGCCATGGCATCTCTGGCCATCGCCAAGGCTGCTAACGCTGACTTTGTCAGAATAAATCAGCTTTTCTTCACATCCAACGCTCCTGAGGGTACTCTGGAAGGAGAAGCAGGAGACGTGATGAGATACAGGAGGTACATCGACTGTAAAGCCATGGTCTTTGCAGATATAGCTGTTAAGCACGCCCATCACTTCGCCTCACTGGAGGAATACTGCATAAATGCAGAAAGAAGTCTTGCGGACGCCATCATAGTTACTGGAAGGGCTACAGGTGAGGCAGTGAGCCTCAAAGACCTCAAGGATGTCAAAGAGCTTGTTAAAATGCCCGTCCTCGCAGGCAGTGGTGTCAATGCAGAGAACGTGTCAAAAATTCTGAAATGGTGTGACGGAATTATTGTTGGAAGCTACATAAAGAGGGGCGGAAGAGTTGATGCCGAAAGAGTCAGGAGAATCGTTAGAGCTGCGAAAGGGTAAGCATTCAGTGGTATACCTGACAGGAAACTATGCAATAAAGCAGTTTCACGAGAGGTTCAGGTACAATTTTCTGAAAGAGGTGAAGTTTCTCACCCTCCTCCAACCCTTCTTCTTTGTTCCCAGACTGTACTTCATAGACTTTCAGAATTGTGGAATTGTAATGGAGCGGCTTGAGGGAAGAAGATTCGAGGAAATACCAGGCAAAAAGGCAGTTGAGAGGGCCCTTCAAGCTTGTTTTATACTTGATTGCTTGGGGATTGAGAAACAGGAAATGAACCATCCCAAGAAGCACATAATTGTCGGAGATGATGTTTATTTCATTGATTTCGAGAGAGCCAGGTTAAAGAAAAATCCCTCGAACGTTACTCAGTTTTGCGTTTACCTGAGAAGGTTCGGATTGGAAGTTGATATAGACTTGCTGAGAAGATACAAAACTACGAGGAGCAGAGAAATTTTTGAAAAAATCAAAGAAGAACTGACGAGCTGACAGTTATTCAGTTAGCCATCTAATTTTCTTCTCAATAAAAACAGCATTCCAAGATTCCCCACGACCATCGGGTCACCCTCAACTTCTCTGAAGGGTGAGAGGTGGGCGTTGGGGCCGGTGCACAGCCTTTCCCTGACATCAAGCATCTCTTCGTAGTAGCATCCATGTCCATCGTCACTCAAAATGTGCTCGTTGCTCAGCTCACCCCTCTCAAACCTCTCAAGAAGCACCCTTATCTCATCTACCCCCCTCTTCCTCAAAACGGGCGTGTGGTGCTCCATCAGTGCTTTGATTTCCAACTCCTCGTTAACAATTGCTGCAGTAAGATGTGAGTTGCCGAAATTTACCACCAGAGCAGGAAAACTCTTCACCTGCAGAACGCATCCAGCAATGGCGGCAAAAACCGTATCGACCACGTAAACCTCTCCCTCAACAAAATCAATAACACTCTGAGCCGCATCCCCCATCCTGTTGAACTGCTCCGGTATCTCTTTTCGTTGAAACAGAAGACTTTCAATTGAGGAATTCTCTTTCAGAAGTTTTTCGAACATCCTGAACCTGAAAATTCTGTTGCTGATTTTTGGCGAGAATCCGTGGTCCTGGACGGCTATGACGTAATAACTGGGCATTTCATAACCCATTTTCTGGATTAAGTCAGAAAAGAACGGCATGTCAACGTCCTTTGTCTCAATTGCTATGGCATCGCCATCGGGCTCACCCAGAACAATTCCCATTTCCCTGACCTTCTCCAAGTTGTCTGCAAAGGTCAGTGCAGCCCTTTCCGTGGCAAAAACCCTGTGCTTCTGAAGATGCTTTCTCACTGCAAAGGTTATGGCTCCTCCACCCATGGTGTAGCCGTGCAGAAAGACGTCTCCATCAGCTTTCTCAATTTTTCTGGCTATCAGCCTTGTTGGGGAAGGGAATATGGCTTTGGGACAGTTTCTAATGTTCTCCTCGGCGAAAAGCATGAAGTCCTGCGTCCCTGAACCGACATCCAGGGTGAAGACACTCTCACCACCAAGCATTTCCACCACCCGCAAAGTAAACGAAGGCAAGTGAGCCGAGAATGAACGAAAAAGCGTTAATGGCCACATTATCACTCCTAAAAACCTTAAAAGCAACTCTTTTTCTGGAAAAGGGGTAGAAAGGAGGAAATCGCTGCATTGTGAAGGCATCGACGACTATGTGGATGGTTACTGCTGCAAAAGCTGCAAGTGAGAAAATCTCAGGTATTTTTAAGGCCCGAAAAAGAAAGAAAAATAGCAGTGTAGCTATTGCAGCGAATGTAAAATTGTGGGTGTATTCTCTGTGTTTGATTCTCAAAACCAAATCAACATCGGGGAGCATTGAGAAGATTGCTGCCAGAACCACAAACTCCACTCCCAGCTTCTGGGTAAAGGGGGACAAAATCAAAAGGGTTGAACCCAAATGCCCAAAACGATTCATTCAACTCCCCACCTCGTACCTTTTGGAGTGTCTATAAGTCTAATCCCCCTCTGACCGAAGCTTTCTCTGATGTAGTCTGCAAGCTCAAAGTTTCTTTCCTTTCTTGCTATTTCCCTTTTTCTGATTAACTCTGCATCCTCGTAGCTTAATACCGGAGCCCGCTTTAACCTCTCAAACAGTCCAAGAACGTTACCAAGCCTTTGAAAGGTCTCAAAAATCTCTTCCGCCTGTTTCAGAGTAAAAATAAAGAGGTTCTTGTTGATGAAACCTGCCATTTCATGAAGAACAGCCAGAGCATCGGGGGTGTGGAGGTCTCTGTTCATTGCTGATTCAAATTTTTCAACGTATTTGCTTGCATCCACCTCCCCAACTCCCTCTCTGTCACCGAAGGTCTTGAGATAAGCGATTTCCATGTCCAGATTGATAAGAGCGGTTTTGATATAATCATATGCCCTTTTTGCCCTCTCTAAAGCTTCCTCGCTGTAGTCGAGGGGGCTGCGGTAGTGGGCTGTAAGCAAGAAATACCTCAGCACCTCTCCCTCGTATTTTTGCAGGACGTCCCTTATTCTCACAATGTTTCCGAGACTTTTGCTCATCTTCTCCCCCCTTATCCTTATGAAATCATTGTGCATCCAGATCTTCACTGGCTCAACACCGTAAAGAGCGTAGCTCTGGGCCCTTTCATTCTCGTGGTGGGGAAATATCAGGTCCTTCCCGCCTCCATGAATGTCAAATGGAACACCGAGATACTTTGAGGACATGACCGAACACTCTATGTGCCATCCCGGCCTGCCCTCCCCCCACGGAGAACTGAAAACCGCTTCTGCTGCTATATCTGCCTCCTTAGCTGCCTTCCACAGAGCAAAGTCCTTTACGTCTTTTTTTCTTTCATCAGGCTCAATTCTGTGTTTGTTGAGTTCTTCAAGACTCTGCTTGGAAAGCTCGCCGTATTGACCGAAGGCTGGAACATGGAAGTAGACGTCCCCGTCAATTTCGTAGGCATAACCCTTCTCTAACAGCTTCTTCACGAATTCTATAATGTCCTGTATGTGTTCCGTAACCTTTGGCTGGTATGTGGGTTTTTTCACGTTTAAGGCTGCAATATCCTTAAGATACTCCGCAATAAATTTTTCAGCCACCTCCTTTTGCGTTTTACCCTCCTTAACAGCCCTGTTTATGATTTTATCATCTACATCAGTAAAGTTCTGAACGTAAACCACCTCAAAACCCAGATACTCCAAATAGCGCCTGAAAGTGTCAAAAACCACAGCACTCCTGGCGTGGCCTATGTGGGAGTAATCGTAAGCTGTAATCCCACAGACGTACATTCTGATCTTCCTGTCCTTAACAACTTCTTCGAGTTTCTCCATTTTTCTGGTCAGCGTGTTGAAAATCTCCATGTGGAAAGAACGTCCTTAGATTTAAAAAAGTTCAACTTTCGAGAATCTTCTTAAGCTCGTATGTGGCAATTTCCCTTGCTCTCAACTCGTCAAGTATTTCTTCAATTCTGTTAGCCTCGTGTTCAATTCTCGTTGCAAATTCGTCGTAGCTGAAAGCCTCTCTCACCTCCACGTAACCCTTGATTATGGCAAGGGGGTTTCTCAGCCTGTCTGCAAGGTTTTCAAAATGTTCTATGTTCTCCATTATGACCTTCATCGCTGCCTCCTTCTCTCTGCTGATTCTGAGTGAGGTGAACGCGTAGCTTACATCTATTCCAAGAGTTGTGATTATCTTGATTTCCTCGTCCGTCAACTCTCTATCCGATAGAGCAATTATTATACCATGGGTTCTGCCGTTGGAAACAGGGAGAACGATGGCCTTCATCCCGCAGACATCTTCAAGGACAGCTTCCCTCTTTTCAAGGTTCCTTTCAGCCACTTTCCTGCATTCTTCCTCATCCAAACCCTCCGAAACGCCTACTGTAACAACCTCATTCTCGCAGAAGTAGACAGCAACCTTGAACCCCGCTTTTTCGAGGTGCCTTCTCACGCTGTTGAGGATTCTGAATTCACTCGTCTCCCTCGAAATCTCTCTGCTACACTCTCCTGTAGCGCTCATAAGGAGATTAAGTCTTTTCAGCATTTCTTCTGTCTCTTTAAGGTCAGTGATGTCTGCAACATTTGCCATGACGGCAGGCCTACCTTTGTACTTTATTCTGCTCGCCAGAATCTTCAGCCACTTTTCCTTTCCATCTTTTGTTATTATTTTAACCTCGTAGCTATCTGGAACTCTCTCTCCACGCTCTCTTGCTCTATATCTTGCCACCACTGTATCAAAAAAGTCTGGGTGGAGGATTTTATACGGGTGCTCGAGAGAGTTCACTTCTTCAATGGTGTATCCGGTTATTTCTTGAAGTTTCTTATTTCCATAAACGATTTTATCATCCTGAATTATGAAAATGCCTGTATGGGAGTTCTCGGTGAGGGAGCGGTAAAGTTCTTCCCTCTCTCTCAGCTTTTTCTCAGCAATAACGGCTGAAGTAACGTCAATAAAGTTTCCGAGAACCGCCTGCCTTCCAAGAAATGTGATGGGCGAGAGGACAAAGGTTGCATATCTTTTCTCACCACTCTTTGTGAAGTACTTGGCATAGGTTCTCACAACTTTTCCCATCAGTGCTTCCTGAACTGCCTTTTTTGCATTCTCCCACGCCTTCTCGTCAAAAACTTTCCACCACTCTCTTTTGATTTCATCCAAGGTGTACCCTAAATAATCTTGAGTTGCTTTGTTCATGTACACCAGCTCATTGTCCTGAATAACGTAAATCCCGGAGTGGGAGTTCTCCGCCAGTGTCCTGTAAAGCTTTTCACTTTCAGTCAACCTCTTTTCAAGTTCTTTCTTTGAAGTAACATCCCTGATAACAAGAACTCCTCCGGTTATCTCCTCTCCTCTCTTTATTGGAACTCCAACCACTTCCACCCATCTGAATTTGCCTGATTTATCTTTAATCCTGACCTCAACTCTCCTAAATTTTCCACTACTCTTACCTTCCTCAGCACTTTTAAGCACAAATTCAGCCTGTTCAGGATGGATAAACTCTAAAACATTTCTGCCAACAAGTTCTTCGGGAGTGTAACCATGTAACTTCACTGCTGCGTTGGTGTGCTGGATTTTTCCGGTAGCATCAACTATGATTATGGCATCTACAGAATTTTCGAAGGAAAGCCTGTATTTCAAAAGTTCGTCCTCAAGAACTTTTATTGCCTCATCCTTTTCGTCTATGAAGACGTAAATTTCCTCGTTCGGAATTTTGAAAAAGCTGTAGCTCCTTCCCCTTGCTTCGATTCTGCCGAAAGTTTTTTCTTTGATGTACTGAACAATGTCCTCTCCCGCAAAAACTTCTTCAGCTGCTTTGTTCAAAAAAACGGGCTTTCCCGATAGAACTAAAACAGCAGGATGTTTCAGGTTACTGAATATTTTTCTGAAATTCCTAACCCTCTCATCGTCAAGTGTTCTTGTCAGGACTTCGTAAACTTTGACCCCTAAGATTTCCACCTCCCTGACTTTTAACCTGACATTGAACTGTTTTCCGTCGAGTTTGACCGTAATTTCTCCAGCACCTTCCAGTAGTATCTTTCTCAGGTCTTCAATCAGATCAGGAACGAGCTCTTCCAGAGTTTTACCTTCTATTTTCTCCAAACCAGTCGTCCTGTAAAAGGTATCGTTGGCTGCGATAATTCTTTTACTCTTGCTTATGAAAATGAAGCCATAATGAAAGTTCCAAACACCAGCATAGCGCCTCTTAATTTCCGCTGAAATTTCACCTATTTCAAAAGCCAGAATTTCTTTTTCGTTTTGCCAAATCAAGAGGGGGTAATGCCTCCCATCTACCCCTGAAATTACGATTTCGGAGGCATTTTGGAGATGTTCCCCATCACATTCTTCGGGCATTAATTTTGACACCGAAACGTTTAGGATGGACTCGTAATTGTAGCCTATTTTTTCCATAAATTCGCTGTTTGCTCCAATAATTTTTCCATTTTTGTCCAGTATCAGTGCTGCTCTGTTTCTATTGAGCACACTACCATGCATTTAACGGGGTGAGAGCCAAAAGAGATTATAAATTTTTCTGTTTATTACAAGTAAAAATTATTTATGAAATACTGCAGTCAATCTTTCAATAGCCTCCTTTATTACACCCACGTCTCTTGTTAGAGCAAACCTCACGAATCCCTCTCCTGACTTTCCGAATCCCACTCCCGGAGTTGCGACAATTCCTGCCTTATCCAGTAACTGCTTCACAAAATCTATGCTGCTAACTCCAACCTTTGCCCAGACGTAGAAGGTAGCCTTAGGCTTTTCAGCTTCAATATCCAAATCTTTAAGCCCTTCAATCAGCAAATCTCTCCTTTCCTGATAGATTTTGCAGTTTTCTTCTATGACGCTGTCGGGACCATCCATTGCAGCTATTGCGGCTTCCTGCACGGCTTCAAACACCCCACTATCGACATTCGTTTTGACCTTCAGAAGACTCGAAAGAATCTCCTGGTTGCCGCATGCAAATCCTATCCTCCAGCCTGTCATGTTGTAGGTTTTTGAGAGGGAGTTGAACTCAATGCATACTTCATAGGCATCGTCATACTCAAGAAAGCTTGGAGCTTTATAGCCATCAAAGGTTATTTCGCTGTATGCAGCATCGTGAGCGAGGATTATCTTGTTATCAATGCAGAAATCCACTGCCTCCTTTATGAACTCCTTAGGCGCAACTGCGGCGGTGGGATTGTTAGGGTAATTTAAAAACATTATTTTCGCTTTCCTTGTGATTTCGTCGGGTATTGACTGCAGATCTGGTAAAAAGGCGTTTTCTTCTCTCAGCGGCATTTCATACGGAATTCCATCGGCAAGGAGAGTTGAGGAGTGGTAAACCGGGTAGCCTGGTTCAGGAACAAGTACATAGTCTCCCCTGTTGACAAAGGCAAGCGGAAGGTGCGCTATCCCTTCCTTCGAGCCAATGAGGGCGATAACCTCCTTCTCAGGATTTAGCTTCACCCCCTTTCTTCTCTCGTAGAACCTCGCAACACTTTCTCTGAAACTCAGCATGCCTTCGTAGCTGGGGTACTTCTGTCTCTCCACTTTTTCAACTGCCCTTTTCATAGCATTTACGACATGCTCTGGAGTTGGAAGGTCTGGGTCGCCAACACCAAAGTCAATGACCTTTACCCCTTCCTTAATTTTCTTTTTCTTCATTGCATCGATTTCGGCAAAGAGATAGGGTGGAATCTTACCCATCCTTTCGGCCATTTCGAACATGCGGGTTGTTTGGATTTTCTAGTATATCACTTTTACCGAATGATGTAAATACAGAAGTGGATGACGGATTGCATGTGGCTAAGGATAGCCAGCTATCCTGACAGAGAAATGGCCATGGAAATGGCATCCAAGTTGAGAAATCTGGGTGGAAAAGTAGAGGTCAGGGAAGTGGTAGAGTGGGAGCTTGAAGAGAGATACTTTCTTAAAGGCAAAATAAGCGAACTCGAAGAGTATGAAGAGGCACAGGAGTGGAAGAGGAGGTCAGAAATTATTCGTGAGATAATAAAGGATAGAATTAGTGTTGAGGAGTTCGAAAGGGAATTTTTGATGAGGGCCTTGCCCGAAGAGTACGAGAAAATAAAGAAGGTGTCTGAATCAGAGGTAAGCGATGAGGAATTTTTTGATGGTATTGAATCGGCCCTCAGGATTAACCTTCTGATGTCCTCCGTTTATTCCTTTTTGAGAGCAAATGGTTTTGAGCTGGAAGACGACTTCATTGAGGGAACTCTTCCAGATGACCCGACTATCATCATAGAGCTTGAAAATGAAGTTGAGGGGTGTGAGAAAAGCTACTACCTCCAGTTCGTCCCATCATGGGACGTAAACCTTGACGTGATGAGCTTACTAACAAAAGATGTTGACGTTGAGGGACTCGTGGGGACTGTCGTTGATGCTGCGGCAAGGATTGTCATGAATGTGGTGGCTGGGATTGAAGAAACAAACGATGCTGATGAGCTGAGGGATTACACCTCCGGAGTTATAGAGGACTCCAATCTTGGAGAGGAACTTTATGTTGACGCTGAGGAGGTTTACGACATAATCATGAAAAGCCTCGAAAAGGCAGGAATCATAAAGATATCAGGTAGGAGGGTGAAGCTCAGAAAATGATAGTCCTCTGCCTTGTAAACACCTACGACAAGCTGAAAAAACACGAAATCCACCTCAGAAGTATTGCGAGGGCTGCACCACTCTGCTATGCCTTTGGTCTTCACCTTGCTCTTCTTGACTTTCCCTTCTGGAAAAGTGAATTGGAGGTTGCTGAGGAGGTTGCGAATTACACGACAATCGGTAATGGAGGGGGTATCT
>DAINRD010000019.1:0-13813 GCA_036742095.1 Archaeoglobus sp.
TCAAAAGGCCGGGGATTGCGCTTGTCAGTGAGCTCTCACCCCTCGTTGTAGGCTACAAGCCGTTGGTTGAGAAAGTTGTTGAGACAGTTGAGGGTAAGTATCCTGCCTACGGAAACAACACCTACAGCTACCTTTCAAGAATCAACGGCAGTTTTGCCTACGCTTTCATCATGCAGGGTGATTTGGTAAGGAACGCAATAAAAATCGGCAATGAAAGTCCTGCAGACTTCTTCTTTGAGGGATACAGATACAACTTTGAAAATAAGAGCTATGAGAAGGTCTGGGCAATGCACTTTGAGGGCAACTACTTCTTTGGCGGAATCAATGAATCTGAAAAGACCTTCGAATTCTACAGGGTTCAGAATTTTGAGGATGGGTTGAGTGTTGCAGTAATGGAGGACAAGAACTTTACGAAGGTTGTTAACGCGATGCCCAACATCCTGACGTGGCAGATATCCTTCAACACGACAGAAAATGAGAGTTGAGGGTGGAAAAACCGTAATTGCAAGGGGAAGGGTGGAGATTAAGGGCAACGCTGAGGTTTGCGGAGCCCGCATTCCAGAATTTTTTTCCGAGAAGTTTGTTCCAATTTACTGTGTTGATGACTGTGAAATCAGCGTTGAGGGCGAATACAGGATAGTTGAGCGCTGCACAATACCTGATTCATGGAAAAAGCTTTCAGAGATGGATTGGGATACACTATTCCTCTACGGTGGCGTTGATGCGGGGAAGAGTACCCTTGCCACCTACCTCGCCAACAAAATTGGTGGATGTTATATCCTTGACCTCGATATTGGCCAGTCAGAACTCCTCCACCCCGGAGCGATGGGTTACGGATGGGCTGAGAACTGCGTTTCTTTGTCGCAAGCAAAATACATCAACGGATTTTTTGTTGGAGCGATTTCACCCATGGGAAGGGAGGCAAGATGCCTGAGGGGTGTTGCGAGGCTCTGGAGTGAGCTTAAGAGGCTTGAGGGTAGAAAAATCGTGAACACCACTGGATGGGTGAGGGGGGAAAGGGCGCTGGAATACAAGATGGCAAAGCTCGAAATAATACAGCCCGACATAGTTGCGTGCTTTGAGGATTTCTGGCTTGAAGATTGGAAAATATACAAAGTGGAGAAGGGAGAGGTTGTTGAAAGGAGCAGGGAGGAGAGGCAGAGGATTAGAATGGAGAAGTACAGGAGAGAGCTTGAGAATTCCAAAACCGTTTTTGCTCCAGAGTCTAAGGTATCAGGGAGGATTTTCAGAGGTAAGAGTCTTGTCAGGGATTTTATCGAGGAAGTTCTGGGCGAGAAGCTTCTCGAAGTAAGGAGGGGAGAAGATTTCCTTTTCATTCTGTCTGAGAAGAAGATTGATGTGGATTATTCCATTTTAAAGTCGCTAAAAGACCTCTACGAGGTAGAAGACGTTTATATTGTGGCGAAGGAGGAAATTGAGGGGCTTGTGGTTGGTTTGTATAAGGGCAGGCATTACCTCGGCCTCGGTGTTGTTGAAGAGTTGAGAAGTGACGGTCTGGTCATCAGAACGAGACACGGGGAGTTTGACAGGGTAGTTTGTGGCGAGTTCGGCATATCTCAAGGGAAGGAATATATGTTGAGGCTTCCCTGATTTTTTATGGAAATCATCACCTTAAAGACGACAAAAAGGGTTGAAATCGTTGACATTACTAAGATGGTTGAAAATGTGGTAAAGGACGATGCCCAGCTTGTTTTGGTCTACTCACCCCACACAACAACCTCCATTGTGATAAATGAGGCCGAATCAGGCTTGCTTGAGGACATTCTTGACTTCATGGATAAGCTCGTTCCTTACGGTAAAGGATACAGGCACGACAGGATTGACAGCAACGCCGATGCTCACCTAAAGGCAAGCATTCTCGGCAATTCTGTTGTTATACCGGCTGAGAAAGGAAAACTTGCCCTTGGAACATGGCAGAGAGTTCTGTTCATAGAGTTTGACGGGCCGAGAACGAGAAGAGTGGTTGTGAAGGCCTTATGAGGGATAAGCAGGATTACTACTACTGGAAGGCTAAAAAGGAGGGTTACAGGAGCAGGGCAGCATACAAACTGCTTCAGATGAACAGGACCTTCAAGCTAATCAGGGAAGGAGACTTGGTTCTTGATCTGGGTGCAACACCGGGAGGATGGAGTCAGGTTGCAGCAGAGCTTGGAGCCAGAGTTGTCGCAGTGGATATCAATCCAATGCCCCCCTTGGAGAACGTCACATTCATCAGGGGCGATATAACTCTTCCGGAAACTCTTGAAAAGATAAAGGAGGTCTCTCCAGCCTTTGATGTTGTCATGAGCGATGCTTCACCAAAAATAAGCGGGAAATGGACGATAGATCACCTGAGGTCGATTGACCTTGCAAGGGCAAGCTTCTCAATTGCCAAGGAGGTTTTGAAGCCCGGCGGAAATTTTGTTGTCAAAGTCTTTCAGGGGGAGGAAATTCAGAGGTTTTTCAACGAGTTGAAGCCTTACTTCAGATTCAAAAAATTCCACAGCCCCAAAGCTTCGAGAAAAAGGAGCTCTGAGGTTTACTTCGTTGGAAAGAGGTTTAAAGGGGTTAAATTAGCTCAGGAGCCTCAGGATTAGTCCCCAGTCCTCCTCCACCCTCCTCTTTATCTCCTCAATGTCCTCTCTGCTCAGGTGCGAGAACCTTCCCTGGTTGAGATAGTCTTCGAGCGGTATTCTATCAACACCCTCCAGATATCTCTGGCTTGGTGGTGAGAGCTTCAGCTTCTCATCGTACTCCAGAAGAATCCACGCTCCGCTCTTTACAGCCTTTCTAGCCACTTCCACAGTCTTCTCGCTGGAGAATTTCCAGCCGGGAGGGCATGGAGTGTGGACGTGGATGAACCTGAAACCGCTTTTTTCACCGGCTTTTTTAAACTTCTTTCTCAGGTCCCTGATGTATCCAACGCTGGAAGTTGCAACGTAGTCTGCCTTGTGGCTGAGCATCATTAAAGCGAGATTTCTCCTCTCTTCACTTTTGCCACCCGGCGAGGTGGTTGTTTTCGCCTTCCAGAAGGTGCTCAAACTTGCCTGAGTTCCGGTGTTCATGTAGGCTTCGTTGTCAACCACCACAGTGATTAATTCATCCTTCCTCAAAGCAGAGGCGCTGAGGGCTGAGAAGCTGATATCCACCGCCCCATCCCCCATCCATGCGATGACGTTGGCCTTTATGCCAAGCTTCCTGTATCCCTCACTGAGCCCGCACGCTACCGAATGGGTTGCCGTGAAGGGAACGTGAACAACGGGGCATTTCATCGCTGAATTTGGATGTAAGCCTGCAATAACGGTAGAACATCCCGCAGGAATGACAAGGACGGGATTCTCTATCTCGTCAAGGCACCTCATTGCCATTGCAATTGGGCAGCCATGACAGCTTGTATTTCCGGGAAGAATCATATCAACCACTCCACCTCTCCAAGCTTCCCATTAACAAATTTTCTGAGGATGGCCGTCAACTCGTCCACAGTGGGGTAGTACCCACCAATTCCAGCTACAACACTCCTGTTCTCGACTCCGCAGGCAGCAACCTCAACTGCAAGCACTCCTCTCAAATCGGTGTTTGCCCTGTCCAGAACCAGAACCTCTGAAGGAAGCTCTTTAACAGCCCTCTTCGGGAACGGCCTGATAAATCTCAGCCTCATCAGACCTATTTTAATACCCTCTTCCCTCAGCAAATCAACAGCATCCTTTGCGTCCCCGCTCAATCCTCCAGTTACCACAACCGCATATTCAGCATCCTCAAGCCTGTATTTCTCCACCAGACCACCGTATTTATTCTCGATGAGTTCAGCAGCATTTTCGAGGTCTCTGGCAAGCTCAAACCTCGCCCGCATTCTCGCATTCCCAAGGGTGACTGCATTTACGGCAATGTCCATTTCGGGGAGAACTCTGTATGCCTGCTTTCTTGGCGGAAGTTCGACCTCCTCAACCTCAACAACCTCTGCTGTGTGGCTCATGGTAAACCCATCAATTCCCACGGCAACAGGAATGCTCACCTCTTCGCTGAGCATGAAGGCATTTAAAGTCATGTCAAGGGCTTCCTGGGCACTCTCAGCAGCACAAACAATCCATCCGAGGTCTCTCATTGACATCAAATCAAGGTGGTCGCCGTGAATGTTCCACGGAGCACCTATCGACCTCGCAGCCACGGCCATAACAACTGGCAATCTTGACCCTGCAGCCCACCAGCACATCTCGTACATGTAGGCCAGACCATGGCTGGCGGTTGCGGTGAAAACCCTCGCCCCTGCCGTTGCTGCGCCCACAACAACGCCCATTGCAGAGTGCTCAGATTCAACCCTTACAAAGGTGGAATTCAGCACTCCCTCCTCCACCATCAACGCAATCTTTTCGACAACGGGTGACTGTGGGGTGATGGGGTATGCTGCAACGACATCAGGCTTGGCGATTCTTACAGCTTCAGCAACAGCCTCATTGCTCGTGAGAAGTTTTTTCACTCTTCTGGAACCATCTTCACAGCCTTCTGTCTGCAAACTTCCCCGCAAACACCACACCCCTTGCAAAATTGGTAATCAACTCTCATCACTTTTTCAACCTTTATAACCCCTTCAGGGCAGTAAAGACCGCACTCTCCGCAGCCAGAACATTTTCTGACATCTACAACAGGTCTTAGATTTCTCCATCTTCCAGTTTCACCTGCAGAAGCGATCGTTGCTTTTGAAATCAGAGGTTCTAAATTTACTGGCATTTAACCACCCTGTAAGCCTCCTCAGCAGCCTTTAAGCTATTTTCTGCCTTTAAACCAAGTTCCATTGTAATTGCATCCCTCAAACAGTCCAGAGGGAGATTAAGGGCTTTTGCAGCCGCACCAGCCATGGGAGGACCGAGAATCGGCCATCCTGTGCTCATCAAACCGTATTTTACGGAAATCTCTGTAGCTCTTATGGTGTAGAATTTAACCCCTTTTCCGGCATAATCCTGAGCAGAGTTAAGAACTACCGTTTCCGGCTCTCCCGAGTACTTCAAAGTTTCCTCAAACAAAACAACGATGTCTGGAGAGACTACAGGTGATTTTCTCCTGATAATTTTGTCAGAAATGCGAAGATAAGCTTTTACCTCAGCCCCCCTCCTTTCGGGCCCGAACTGAGGCATCGCCTGACTGTAGTATCCGCTTAGCATTGCCGCAGTTGCCAGTATTCTTGCCGCAGTAACGCCACCATGACCTCCTCTGCCATAAATGGCTACCTCTATAAACATGAGGTATGCAAAACCACACCAGATATAAAAATTATGGTTCTGCCTTCTCGGTTTTTGGCAGAGCCTTGTTTATCTCCCCCAGAAGCTCCTCGTCAGTCTTGCCCTCTGGGTCAATGCCCAAGTCTCTCGCAATCTTCTCAAGTTTTTCCCTCTTCTCGCTTTTTGTGTACTTACCCTCCCTCAGTTCCCTCTCAAACTGCCTCAACTCCATCTCTGCCTCCCTTTGAGCTTTCTTGAACTCACCCATGCTCTTTCCAAGGCTTCTGGCCACTTCTGGAAGCTTGCTGGCCCCGAATAGCAAGAAGATTATCAGCAGTATCAGCAACCACTCCTGTCCTCCTGGAAATAATTGCATGTACACGACGTTCATCAACCGCAATTTGTCCACTGAAAATATAAGGTTTTTTGGTTTGAAAGTGAAAGCAGCAGGACATGCACCAAAAGGTAAAGTATTAAAATGTTCTATCCAGAGTTCTTCCATGAACTTTGAGCTTACTCAGGAGCAGAAGGATATCAAGAACGCTGCAAGAGAGTTCGCAGTAAATGAGTTCACGAAGGAAAGGGCAGAGGAACTTGACAGAAAGGAAGAGTTCCCCTTTGAACTGTGGAAGAAAGCTTGCGAGCTTGGTTTCATCGGTGTGCACTTTCCCGAAGAGTATGGCGGGGCAGGAATGGGAGTTCTTGAGAACATACTGATTGTTGAGGAGTTCTGCAGGGCTGACAGCACAATTGGAAGCGCAATCATACTTGCAGACTTCTCATCAGAGGTTGTGATGAGATTTGGCAGTGAGGAGCAGAAGAAGGAGGTATTGCCGAAAGTTGCTGGAGGAGAGGCGATAACTGCGGGCTGCTATACTGAGCCGGAAGCTGGTAGTGATTTAACCGCCATTAAGACGAAAGCAGAGAAGGACGGAAATGAGTGGGTGATCAATGGCTCCAAGACCTTCATAACCAACGGAACCATAGCTGACTACTACGTTGTTCTGGCAGTAACCAACCCCGACGCCCAGCCCCGATACAGGGGATTCACTACCTTCCTGGTCAAAAAAGATGCTGAGGGACTTAAAACAACCAAGATTGGTGGAAAACTTGGTATAAGGGCTTCTCCAACTGCTGAAGTCGTTTTTAAAGATGTTAGAGTTGATGACTCGGCAGTTATCGGGGAGCTAAACAGGGGTTTCTATCAGGTGCTGGAGTTTTTTGACGAGAGCAGAATTGAAATCGCAGCTCAAGCCCTTGGAATTGCTCAGGGAGCTTTCGACAGAGTTGTCAATTACGTTAAGCAGAGAAAGCAGTTTGGACAGCCAATAGGAGCTTTTCAGGCACTGCAGCACAGAATTGCTGACTTGAGAACCCAGCTGGAGGCTGCGAGGCTTCTCATTTACAAGGCGGCGTGGAACTATGATCAGGGCAGAATTGACCCCGGCCTTACTTCGATGGCCAAGTACTACGCTGGAAAGCTGGCTGTGAAGATTTGTGACGAAGCGGTGCAGATGCATGGAGGCTACGGCTACATTGCAGAGTACGAGGTGGAGAGGTTCTTCAGGGATGCCAAGATTACTGAAATCTACGAAGGAACGAAAGAAGTTCAGCTCAACACCATTGCGAGAGACATTCTGGGCAAGTTCAGATAGTTTTTTATATATTTCCTCCCACATTTTTTTAATGGCAAAAAAGATTGTGCTGGTAATAGACAGGGACGATGATTTGGGGGTTAAAACTGGAATATCCTCTCCTGTCATCGGGAGAGATAACGTGATATCCTCTGCTGTCAGGTTGGGAACCGCTGACCCCGAAGATTCAGACGTCAATGCGATGTTTGCTGCAGTGAAAGTTTACGACTCTCTCAAGGAAAATGGAGAGGACGTTGAAATTGTTGTTATTTGCGGAGACAAGAGTGTGGGAGTCGTTTCTGACTCAAAAATAGCCGAGCAGATGGATAGAGTGGTTATGAATCTCAAACCTTCCAGCGCAATTGTGGTTACTGACGGTTCTGAAGACGAGTTCGTCCTTCCAATAGTTTCCTCAAGGGTTAAAATTGATTCAGTCCAGAGGGTTGTGGTGAAGCAAAGCAGAACCATTGAGAGCACGTATTTTTTGCTCAGAAGAATGCTCAACGATCCGAAAATTGCAAGGATAACTCTTGCTCCCCTGGGGATGATATTTCTTGTTTACTCAATTTTCCTCGTCCTCCAGCATCCTGAGTGGGGTCTGGGAGGGATAATATTCTTCCTCGGCATTTACTTCATGATAAAGGCCTACGGGTGGGAGAAGAACATAGGCGATTTCCTCGATGCTGTGAGAGTTTCGCTGGTTGAGGGTAGGCTATCCTTCATCTTCTACGTCACTTCAGGAATACTCCTGATTATCAGCATTGTAAACGGATTTAATGCGGCAATTAACATAACTGACGTTTCTCAGGCTGTAGCGAGCTTTGTATTTTACAGCACATGGTGGTTTGTCCTTTCGGGAATTTTCTCCCTGCTTGCGAGGGCAGCAGATGCCTACGCCGAGAGAAGGAGAGTTTCAAAGTACTTCACCATAATCTTCCTTCTCATAGCTTTTGGTCTGCTTGTCTGGGCATCAGCGCTTTACGTTCTGCAGCCAGAGTCACCCGATGCACTGCAGAGGCTTGGTGGGTCGATACTGGGAGCAATTCTCATTGCAGCTTTCGGGGTTTTCACTCTGAGAAGGCTTTGATTTGCTGATGCAATTTTTTTAGCTTCTCCTTTCCCTTCAAAAGCTTTTCATTGGCGTGTCTGATGGAAAAGGAAAGGTAGTCGTCGTTTACTAGCAGCTTGCCCTTTTCGCCAATCGGCATTTCAAGGCGCTCAAGAGAAGCAATTTCGACAACGTAATGGTTGAGAGATATCAGCCCGCTTCTTCTGAATCCAGCCTCGTTTGCAGCATTCATGAGCCTCTTCGCCCAGTGAAGGTTCGTGCAGGCCACGTGAAGGATGGGCGGGTTCTGCATTAACCACGCAATCCATTTGCATTTTTCTGCTGCGCTTTTGACCTCTGCCAAGCCAACAGGTTGGTGCCACTTTCCCAGAAAAACAGAGTTCAGTTTGTCGCCAGAAGAGGGAACGTCCATAACTGCAATTCTTCCGCTACAGCTTGATAGGGTAACGAAATGCTCAAAAGAGTTGATCAGGTCGAGAAGAGGGATTATGTCTGCATCAATCTCTCCCTTTTCCTTAGCCTTGAGGTATCCATCCAGCCTCTTTCTCCTGAAAGACGCCCACATCACTTCTTGGCAAGGCTTGAAAGGAAGGCAAGGTAGGCGTCAAGCTGAATTCGTTCGTTAGCTCCTTCCGTAAGCCTGAAATCAATCTCACCAAGCTTGTCGATGAGGTGAACCTTAACCCGCTCGTTGATGGGCAGAGCGATAATCTCCCTGAAAAGCTGCGCAACAATGTCTTCTCCGCTCATTCCGTATTCTATCATTAGCTTGTCGAGCATCTCTCTCGCTTCCATGAAGTTGCCCTTCAATGCAGTCTCCAGAAGCTTTGTCATCTCCTCCGGCTTGGCTGTGGCAGTAATCTGGTATATCGCATCAGCGTCAACAATCTCGCCAATGGCAGCGGCACCCTGAAGGGCGTTTATCGCCTTTCTGAAGTCCCCTCCCGAAATGTAAATCAAAGCCTCAATACCGTCTTCTGTGATTTTCACACTCTCTTTTTCGCATATCTCCATCAATCTCTTTCTCATTGCCTCCTTAGGAACTGGTCTGAACTTGAAAACGGCACATCTGCTCTGGATTGGTTCAATAATTCGGCTAACGTAGTTGCAGCTCAGAATAAATCTGCAGCTCCTTGAATACATCTCCATGGTCCTTCTGAGGGCTGCCTGAGCGTCAGCTGTTAGCGCATCAGCCTCATCGAGGAAAATGATTTTGAAGGGAGCATCACCAATTGGGGCAGTTCTCGCAAAGTCCTTTATCTTATGCCTGACAACATCTATGCCCCTCTCGTCGCTTGCGTTCATCTCAATGAAGTTGTCCCTCCAGTTCTCTCCAAACAAATCCCTTGCGAGGGCAATGGATGTGGCAGTTTTACCCGTTCCGGGAGGGCCTGAAAACAGCAAATGCGGGATGTTTTTCCTTTCAACGTAGCCCTTAAGCCTCTGAATAACCTCTTCCTGCCCCACAATCTCATCAAGAGTTCTGGGGCGGTACTTCTCCACCCAGATTTCGAAGTTCTCCATTGAAGTTTTATTAATTAAGGTTGCATAAAAACTCTGCGTTCAAGCTTCGGCGTTTCCTCAAACCTCACTGTGAATCCAATACTCCTGAGAAACTCCCTTGACCTCTTCCCCTCGCCGTGTATCATAAGTTCAAGGAGGTCATTTTCGTCGTCAATGTCGACGGAGGAGTAGAAGGAATCAAAAATTGTTGCCTTAAACCCCATTTCCTCTGCAAACTTCAAATGCTTGAAAAAACTCCCGTAATGATAAGAAACCCTGAAATCTTTTTTTCTCACCAGCAGCATGTTGGTCCCGCCTTTTCGCCCAGGGGCTATTACCACATCTCCTTCAGTTTCAAAAAACCTCTTTAAGGTCTTGAAATTTAGCAGGGGAAGGTCTGACATGATTACCGCCAGTGGAACTTCCCTCAGTGCTCTGTTTACAGTGGTGTTGAGGTCGGAAGGGTCAACGACAACTTCAGCTCCATCCACACTTACCTTTGATGGGCAGACAACCTGAACGTCCCCAAAGGGTTTAACTGCATCAACAACGTCAGCGAGCATAAGCTCGGCGAGCTTTTTCCTCTCATTTTCACTCAGAAGAGAGGATAAACGGGATTTCGGGTTGCTGGCCTTAAAGGGGATGAGAATTTTCATGAGGAATCCGAAAATATTCTTTCCACCAGCCACTTAGAGTCGAATTTGATGAGATCATCGTATTCCTGCCCCACTCCAAAGAATAGCACTGGTTTCTGGGTTACGTAGCTGATTGAAATGGCAGAGCCACCTTTAGGGTCTGCATCGAGCTTTGTGAGAATGCTGCCATCAATGCCCACGCTTTCTGCAAACATCTTTGCCCTCTCCACCGCATCGTTTCCAGCAATGCTCTCGTCAACAAAAACAATCAGGTCCGGCTTGGTAACCCTCTTTATCTTTTCAAGCTGGTCAAGGAGGTTCTTTTTAGTGTGCATTCTGCCAGCGGTATCTGCAAGGACGACATCAATCCCCCTGCTCTCTGCATGCTTTATTGCGTCGTAAATTACAGCTGCTGGGTCGGAGCCTTGCTTGTGCTTTATAAGCCTCACACCAAGTCTTTTGGCATGCTCTTCAAGCTGCTCTATCGCTCCAGCTCTGAAGGTGTCTCCAGCAGCGAGAACGACAGAATAGCCCTGCTTCATAAGCCTGTTTGCAATTTTTGCAATGGTTGTCGTTTTACCTGTACCGTTTACTCCAACAAAGGCCACAACAACGGGCTTCTTTTCTTTAATCTTCTCTGCCACAAATTCATCAAAGTCAAACCGATCATAGTCAAGTATTTCAAGAAGGATTGCTTTCAGCTCGTTGATAACTATGTCTGAAAGCTTTTCAGTGAGCTTTTTCCTTCTTCCAACAAGCCTCTGCTTGAGGGATTCGGAAATGGCATCAACAACCTCAAAGGCCACGTCGCTTTCGAGAAGTATTACCTCAAGTTCCTCCAGTATGTCATCAACCTTTTTCTCATCAATGACAATTTCTCTGCTTACCACAAGGGCTGTGAGCTTATCCTTTAGACCAACCTTTTTCTCCTCTGGCTGTTTTTTGGCCTCTTCAGCTTCCAGTCTCTCGATTTCCTCCTTTTCCTCTTCTTCAATCTTCTTTCTCAGACCCTTCAGTTTCTCCTTCAGGGCCTTGAACATCCCATCACACCTGCTTGGCAGAGAGTTCCTGCTGAATCTTCTGAGCTTGAGAAACAACCTGCTGGAGCATAAGCGTTAGTTTTTCCTGATTCTCCTCAATTCTTTTGATTTTGTTTTTTACGAACTCTATGGCGTCCTTCACTTCCCTTTCAACAACTACTCCGCTTCCAATATCTACAAGCATTTTCTTGCTGCTTTTCACGTCGACATAAGCAAATACTCCTCCACCGAGATTCATCAAAGCTTCCACATCAGTATCGATGGATTCAAAGAACTCAAGGGTTTCCAGAGTTTTTCTATACTCGCTCTCCAGTAATTCGAGCTCAACAACCCTTCTCTGCAGCGTCTCAGCTTCTTCCTGCAGGTATTGGAGGGCTGCTATTTTTTCCTGAACATCCCTTTCCGAGCTCATACCTGCTTCACATCCTCAATTTTGATAAGATGCCTCTGCACTTTGTGGTTGCTCCCTATGAGCGAGTAAACCTTCTCAAGTGCATACTTCTCGTTGTTCGCCTCTACAACTT
This sequence comes from Archaeoglobus sp., assembly GCA_036742095.1. GTDB lineage: Archaea > Halobacteriota > Archaeoglobi > Archaeoglobales > Archaeoglobaceae > Archaeoglobus. The sequence goes on from DAINRD010000019.1 coordinate 11,619, forward strand.
TCTTAAACTTCTGCCAGCCTTCCAGAGTTTTAAAAGCTCCAGTAATCTCGAACTTCATAACACCACCTCACGGGAATAAAGCCTCCTCAACAATGCCCAGCTCAAAGCCTGTTGTATCCCTACCAACAACATATCCTTTTGAATTGGCAATAAGGCCCGAACCGATCATGTCCGTTCCAAAGTTAACGGTTCCGGTTAAAACTTCCACTCCCGCCACCTCTTGCAGCTTTTTCGCCTCCCACTCGTTGATGTTGGGGTTTGCCAGTCCACCCCTGTTTGTCACAACAGCGGCCATCCCGACAGTCTTTATACCCCCAACAGTACCCTTTACAAGCTCCAAACTGAGAAACTCTGCCACTTTTTCCAAAACCCTGTTCTCCATTTCAGGGTTGGCAATTCCACCCCTGTCGTTTATCAGCAGATTGTTTCCGAAGCAGGTCATCGGAGTGTCAACTACGAGCACTTCGAGCCTTTTTTCAAGCTCCCTGAGCTCATCCGAAAGTATGTGGTTGCTCACCACAGCCCCACTGCTGTTCAAGGCCATCATCGCCCCAACAAGTTCTGAACCAGCTATTTTCGTAACCACAACATCAACATCCAGCCTTTCCTGAATGGCCTGAATGAGAGGTTCGTGCCTTATTCCCACCACAGCGTACTCCTCAGAAACTTTGGCGTAGAGTCCGATCAGCGGATTTCCGTTAACAGCAACTTTCATTCACGCAAGCTCGACTTCCACTATCCCGTCGTCGAACTTCACAGCCCTTACTCTTATCTTCGCAGGCGGCTTTTCCGCTCCTCTCTCCCAGATTTTCTCGTTTACGGCAGTGTCAATCTTCACTTTCTCTGGCTCTACCTTCATGTGCCTGCTGAGGAACTTCCTGACGTACTTTGCAGCTTTCTTCGCTCTAAGCCATCTCGGATACCTCTTCATCTTGTGCCTGAGCCTTATGGAATAAACCCTCTCAACGACAACCTTGGCCATTGTCCCTCACCTCACACCTTCAGCTTGGTCCTCCTCCAGTGCCTCCTCTTGGGGCTTCCGAAAACGCTCCTCTTGGTCCTCACAGTAATCCAGACGGGAGCCCTTCTGTTCTGCTTGTAGGCCTTTGCCAGCCTCTTCTTAACACCAACCGTCTTTTTACCCATAATATCACTTCCTTATGATTCTTGTTTCCCTCTTCTTGGGCTGAACTCTCTTCAAAATTTCAACGAGCATTTTGTCAGTTATCTTGCTCTGGATTCTACCAGCCTGGGCCAGATAAATAAGCTGGTTTTCAACCGCTTCAGCAATTTCGGGATGAGCGAGCTTTAAACGTGAAAGTCTCTCCTTAGCTTCGGGCTCAAGAATTGCCCTCAAAATTGCCTTCTTCTGCGCCTCAACCTGTCTCCTCATCTCCTCCTTCTGCAGCTCCTCCAGCTCCTTCTGCTTCTGCAACTCCATCAGCTTCCTGCGCCTGATTTCCTCCAGATCATCCATAAAAACCACCCTCAGTATTTTTCGAGGGCAGGTATCTCGGAGACGAGTTCAGCTTTTAGCTCAGTTGCAACTTTGTCGAGGAAAGACCTTCCCATCGGAGTTACGACTCTGCCCTCCCTTGTCTTCTTCACAAAACCAAGCTGCTCAAGCTGATGGAGTGCGTTTCTCACTATTGCTCCACTTCCCTTTCTGAATCTCGCTGGCTTTGAACCCCTCCTCTTTCTCCCGCCGTAGAAGGTTCTGAGCCTCTCGATGCCCACAGGACCGTCAATGTAAACTCTTCTGAAGATTGATGCGAGCCTCAGATACCACCAGTCGTCCTGCTCTGGACTCCTCTCCTTGTGAACACCAGTCTTGACATACTTCGCCCACTCTGGTGGGGCAACCATATCCTTCAGCCTTTCAGCAACCTTCTTGATCAGCAAATCTGCCGGAACGTCATACACTGTCGCCATATCTTCACCTCTCGAAGGTTAGCACGAACCCTCTGAAATCGACGAGCCTGCCCTTAACCTTTGAAGCTATTTCCTGGGCAAGCTCCTTTTTATCCTTACCCGATGACTCTCTGAAGTTGCGGAGCATTCTAACCTTAACTGCCCCGCGCTTCTCAAGCAGGAAATTTATCTCGTTTATTAAGCTTTCCGTCACACCGTTTTTTCCAACATTTATCGTTACCACGTCCTTCACCATGCTCCTCTCACCGATGCCTGCCCATGCC